>JBIKHX010000134.1:0-5883 GCA_044361945.1 Polaromonas sp.
ACGAAGGCATCAGCGTGCGGCACAACCCCGAGTTCACCATGATGGAGTTCTACGCCGCCTGGTGGAACTACAACGACCTGATGGCCTATACCGAAGCGCTGATCCGCGACGTGGTACAAAAAGCCTGTGGCACGCTGCAACTGAGCTACGGCGGCAAGCCGGTGGACCTGAGCCAGCCTTTTGAACGTCTGACGATCCGTGAAGCCATCCTCAAGCACACCGACGCCGGCGCCAATGTGGATGACGCCGTATGGCTGACCAACGCCGTCAAAAAACTCGGCTGCACTGAGCAAAAAGACCGCCTCTCGACGCGCTCGCTGGCCAGCCTGCAAGTGCTGTACTTTGAAGAAACCGTCGAAGACAAGCTCTGGCAGCCCACCTTCATCATGGAACACCCGACCGAAATCTCGCCGCTGGCCCGCGCCAATGACGCCCGCCCTGAAGTAACCGAGCGCTTTGAGCTCTACATCACCGGCCGCGAGTTCGGCAATGGTTTTAGCGAGCTCAACGACGCGCAGGAACAAGCTGCGCGCTTTCACTCACAAGTCTCGGCCAAGGATTCGGGTGACGACGAAGCCATGTTCTATGACGCCGATTTTGTGCGCGCCCTCGAATACGGCATGCCTCCCACCGGCGGCTGCGGCATCGGCATAGACCGCCTGATGATGCTGCTGACCGACAGCCCCAGCATCCGCGACGTCATCCTGTTCCCGGCACTGCGCCGCGAGAACTGAAACCGCACGACGTCCTTCCTTCCCGCGCCCCTCAGTCATTCCCGCGCAGGCGGGAATCCATCCCCCGCCCCAGCCCCGCGCCCCAGCCCCGCGCCCCAGCCCATGAAATACCTCCAAGGCTACCCCGACGCGCTGCGTGAGCAAGTGCAGCAACTGATGGCCGACGGGCAACTCGGCACGGTGTTGCTCAAAAAATACCCCGAAGCCCATGGCGTGCGCACCGACAAAGCGCTGTACGACTACGTGATGGAGTTGAAAAACCGTTTTTTGCGCAATTCAGACCCGCTGTCACGCGTGCTGTTCGACAACAAGCTGCACGTGATCGCGCACGCACTCGGCACACACACCACCATCTCGCGCGTGCAAGGCGGCAAGCTCAAAGCCAAGCGCGAGATCCGCGTGGCCAGCCTGTTCAAGGAAGGCCCGGCTGAGTTTTTAAAAATGATTGCAGTGCATGAGCTCGCGCACATCAAAGAGCGCGAGCACGACAAGGCTTTTTACAAGCTCTGCACTTACATGGAGCCGCAGTACCACCAGTACGAGTTTGATCTGCGGGTCTACCTCACGCATCTGGATACAGTGGGTAAGCTGGAGTGGAACCCCAACCCCTAGCCACTGGGCAACAATAAATCTGTTCAGCCGCTCCAGCCCAAGTGATTCAGAAATGTCCGTGTACGCTCGACTGTAGGATTGTCAAAAATTTGAGCCGAAGGCCCTTGCTCAATGATTGTTCCCTGATCGAAAACGACCACCCAATCCGCAACTTTGCGGGCAAATGTCATTTCATGGGTGACCACCACCATGGTCATACCTTCTTCCGCCAAGGTTTTCATCACGCTAAGTACCTCGCCGATAGTTTCCGGATCCAGCGCAGAGGTGGGCTCGTCAAACAGCATCACCTCGGGTTGCATGGCTAGGGCACGCGCAATGGCTACACGCTGTTGCTGGCCGCCGGAGAGGTTGGCCGGGTAGTTTTCCATCTTGTCGGAGAGCCCTACTTTCTCGAGCATGCGGGCTGCGTGTGCATTGGCGTCTGCCACATTCATGCCCAGCACGGTGGTCAAAGCAATCGCGACGTTTTGAAGCGTATTTTTATGCGGAAAGAGCTCGAAATTCTGAAATACCATGCCCATGCGCTGCCGAACTTTACGGATAGAGCGGTCATCTTTTGGAAGGGCAATGCCATTGACCAGTATTTCACCGCTGTTGATCGCTTCGAGCGCATTGGTGCAGCGCAATACTGTAGATTTACCGGAGCCTGAAGGTCCGATCAGACACACCACTTCACCCTTGAAGACATCCAGCGAGATCCCGTGCAGAGCCTGAAATTGGCCGTAGCGCTTGGTGATATTGCGGTAGTTGAGCACCGGCTCGCGTAAAGCACCGGGGCGATGGGGGTAACTCGTACTCATTCATTCACCTTGTATTTTTCGCGTATCCAGTCCACCAGCTTGGCCTGCGGATAACCTAACATCCAATAGATAACGGCCATGGCAGTCAGCATTTCGAGGACGCGGAAAGTTTGTGAGCGAATAGTCATAGAGGCATGCGCCAACTCGCCTACAGCGATCACAGAGACCAATGAGGTGTCTTTGAATAGTGCTACCCAGGTGCTGGCCAGTACCGGCAACACCCGTCGCCACGCCTGTGGCAGGATGATCTTGAACATAGCCTGCGTGTTGCTGAAGCCTAACGCCACCGCAGCCTCGGCCTGCCCTTTACGTATGGACTGAATCCCCGCGCGAAAAGTTTCTGAGTTGTAAGCCGAAACATTCAGGCAAAGGGCCAGCAGCCCTGTATTGAAGGCAGACAACTCAATGCCCGAGACCATGGGCATGACATAAAAAGCCCAGTAAACAACCAGGATCAGCGGCAGATTTCGAAACAACTCAACAAAAGCCGTACTACCCCTGGCCAGCCAAGGCATGGACGAAAGTCGCATCAGCGCCAGCAAAATACCACCTGGCACCGCCACCAGCATGGTCAGCACCGTCAGCAAGATGGTGATGCCAATACCGTCCAGTAACATTTGACGGTATTGCCAGACAACGGACCAGTCGTAGTTCAAGAGCGCCCCAGAAAAGCCCAGCGGCGGTAAGCCATATCGACCAGGCGCGTGATGGGAAAAAGAATGATGAAGTAAACAAGCATGGCGAATGTGAATATCTCTACCGGGTGGTAGGTCTGCCCCGCCAGCGTTTCCGACCTTTTCATGTATTCAGGAACCGCGATGACCGCAGCAATGGCCGTGTCCTTGATGGTGATCGATATCACCGATCCAAAGGAGGGAAGCATCCTGACCACAGCCTGCGGCATTATCAGGTGGCGCACCACTTGGGCTTTGGACATGCCAAGGGCCAACCCGGCGCCGGTCTGTCCAGCCCTGACCGACTCAATACCGGAACGCACGATTTCGGCCACAAACGGGGCGATGTGCATGGTCAGGGCAATGACGGCGGCCCAAAAGGTCGGGATTGAAATGCCCAGCAACAATGGCAAAGCAAAAAACGTCCACACCAGCACCACCAGCACAGGGATGGAGCGCATCGAATCAATGTAAAACACCAGCGGCCATCTGAGCCAACGGGGGCCGTAAATCCGACCGACAGCCATAGCAAAACCCAGTAACAGGCTTGCCGCCACCGTCAGGCCGGACAGTCCCAGCGTGATGCCGAAACCGCCCCAGAGATACCGCCAATTCTCAAGAATCGGCGAGAAATCAAATTCCATGGCTCAGATGTCTAGGACGCTCAGAGCTTGTCGATGATCTTGCGCTCTTCGGAGTCAAGCTGTGGCTTCATGCGCGTGGCCACGGCACGCAACCAGTTGGTGAAAGCAGCCTGGTTTTTATCCACGCCCAGACCGACGGGTGCAGCTTTTTCCATGCTGCCCTGGCATTCGTTAGCACTTGGCAAGACGGCCAGGCCTTTAACCTTTTTGGCCATGCCAACATAAGGCACACGGTTGATCGGCGCGGCATCGGCGCGCTTGGACATGACTTCTTCGACAGGCGCTGTAGCACCCGAATTGGTCACGCCACGCAGCTTGGCTTTAGGAAAGCGCTCCTTGACCCAACCTTCTTCACCGCCACCAATGAAATAGGCAATCGTGATGTCGGGTCGGTTCAAATCGTCAACACTTTTTAACTGAGAAAATTTGGCGTTGTCAGCACGGCCGAACATGCACACGCTGGTGGCCGAGTAAATGACGAAGTCAATGGCTTTGAGACGGTCCGGCGTTTCAGCCAGAGGCGTGATGGACAGATCGACCTGATTAGATGCAAGCACAGGGACTTTGGTTTCGTGAGAGACCAGTACAGGCTCGACCTTCACACCCAGCACCCGGGCGTATTCCTTGGTCAGCAGCCAGGCCGGGCCGGACCAGGCTTCGCCGCCGTCGGACTTGGTGTTTTCAGCCAGCCAAGGCAGGTTGGCCAAAACGCCGACCCGCAGCACGCCGGCTTTGCGAATCGCGTCAATGCGCGGGCTCACGCCGGGTGCAGGCACATCCTGTGCAAAAGCGGGAAAGGTGGCAATGACAGCCAGGGACAAGAGTGCCGAACGAATGTACTTTTTCATTTTCAATTTTCCTCATCATGGTTAGTTAAGGGGATCACACAAAAATCAAGGTGGTCAACTCAAGACCAACCTTTAACGAACTCGCTGACGACGCGGTCAATGTGCTGATGCATCGCCGTGCGGGCGGCCTCGCTGTCTCTGGCGGCAATGGCACTGAAAACCAGCTGGTGATCGCTCAAGCTGGCCTGACGCATGACGGGTGTGTGAAAGTGCTCTTCCAGGCGCTCCCAGATAGGGCCTCTCAATTGAGACCACAGGGCGGTCACCATTTGCACCAGCACCGCGTTTCCAGTGGCTTCGGCGATTCGCAGATGAAACTGCAGGTCAGAGGCTGCATTGGCCGGTTTGTCGTGAAAGTTCAGGCGCATGTCGGCCAGCGCGGCATGAATGCGGTCCACGTCCCGGTCTTGTCGCAGCCCGGCGGCTTGCGCCGCAATTTCCCCCTCCAGAAGTCGCCTGGCTTGCAGCAACTCAAAGGGGCCGGGGCCGGCGTGTACATAAGCAGGGCTGGTACCGCCCGGCAAATCCCGCACGTAAATACCGGAGCCCATGCGGACTTCAACCAGTTCTTGCACTTCCAGCGCAATAACCGCCTCACGCACTGCCGTGCGGCTGACATTGAAACGATCCGCCAGCGCGCGCTCCGAAGGCAGACGCGCGCCCACCGCAAACTCGCCACTCGCCAACAAGCCCATGATCTGCTCAGCCAGGCGCTGGTAGCTTCGCTCAACCCCGTCAAACGGCTCAACCGGGTGCACTACACCCAGGGCGGCGGCTTGCAAGGCTGATGTTGGCACAAGAGAGAGGGACAAACTTCGAACGCTTTCATCAAAGAAATTGGTCAGCCAATTTTGACGAAGTCGGCGATTTTTGCTCTAGTGATATTCCACTAGTGGCTTGAAAAAATGAAAAAAGTAGATTTCTGCGTGAGGATTCAACTTTTTTATGATTTTTTCTTTAAGTGGTTGACCAATTCACGAAAGGAGAATCATGCCGCACCCAACGGTTAGGCACTGCCGATTTGACAGGTTTAACTTTACTCACTGGCGGCGAATCATGGTGGCCGGATCTAAGGGAAGCGGCGGTTTTCTGCCCAGATTCCTACCTTTTTCTAACTTTATCGCCTTTTCCTACATTGCAGCTACACGTAGCACCGTTCACTATTGAGTGCTGCATGTAGTAGTGACATGGCTTAACGCTAGGCCCGATTCAAGCATGGACTTCATGCAGCCCTACCCCGCGGAAAATCTACAAAAGCAGATGACGCCCCAGGCACAGTCCTTAGCGAGCTCGGTCAGCCCTGGACTGTGATGACTCCGTTGCCCACCATGACTGCGGACACCCCGCGGCGAGTGCAGCCTTTTTTGCTGAAACTCAATGACAAGCGCTCAGAGATAATCCAAATCTATGGATTCCCTATCGCAAATAGCCCTAGGTGCCGCCGTTTCGGTCGCTGTGATGGGCCGCCGTACAGCGGTGTGGAAGACGGCGCTGTGGGGCGCCGTCGCGGGCACACTGCCCGATCTTGATGTCCTGATCGACCAAGGCGATGTCATCCGAAACATGGTGCT
>JBIKHX010000009.1:0-18649 GCA_044361945.1 Polaromonas sp.
AGCCGAAGTGGCAGATGTAGTGGTAGGGCTCGGTCACGCAGATGTCGAAAGACGAGTTGCCCGGCACGCTGAATTTTTCGCCGGCAGCTGACTTGACCCAGACGTCCGAGCCTTTGAGCTTGTATTCGCAAAAGCCGGCCACGCATTCCATGATCTCGGGCGCGCCGGTGTTGAAGGTCAAGGTGGCGGGCAAAACCACGCCGACCGATTTTTTCGTGCCGTCAGCGAAAGTGATGCCGTGGCTCACGCATTTACCGTCAAAGTAAACGCTGGCTTGGGTGGTGACGCTGATGTTGTCGATTTTGTCGGTGGTCATGGGTTTGGGGCAGTGAGTAAGAAAAATGGGCTGATCAGCAGCCCCGGCAAACCACAAGATTTTAAGTTACCCGGCTGCAGCGCCTGCCGGCATGAAAAAAGCCCTCCGCAGAGGGCTTGGGCTGGCTGCTTGCTAGAGCAGCGCAACATGGGTTTTAGCGCCAATGGCCGTGGCCGTGGCCGCCACGGCTCAAACCCAGGTTCAGCGATATGCTGGGTGGGTAATGGTAGGGCGCCACCTGATAGCGCGGGTAGGGCATCGGGTAAACCGTGACCGGGGCAGGCTGCACATAGACCGTGGGGCGGCTGACGATGACCACTGCCGGCTCAGACTGGTACTGGTTGTAAGACTGCGGCGAGCGGCCTGCAGGCGGCATGATGCCGATGGGGCTGAGTTGCAGGCGCACAAAGGCGCCTGGGTCGTTGGCCATCTGGATGCTGTAGCGCCGGTCGGCGTATTCGTAGACCACGTCGTAGTGCATGGTGCGGTTTTCGTAGGTCGTTACGGTGCTGCACTGCTGAACGTTTTGCGTCTGGGTCTTGGAGCCTTCAACATTGTTACCAAGAATGGCACCGCCGAACAGGCCGATTGCAGTGGCCAGGTCCCGGCCTGAGCCTTGGCCCACGGCGTTGCCGATGGCTCCACCAGCGATGGCACCCATCAAAGCGCCTGCGCCGCTGGGCCCAGACGTTGAAGTGACCGGGGTGTTGGTGCACTGCTGGCGTGGCACGGCCACTTGTTGGATGACGGCGGTGCTGGAGATCACGCGGGCTTGAACTTCCTGCGCCTGGGCCGGGCTGGACGCCAGACCGGCAAGGGCCACAAGGGCAGGCAGGGTCATGGAGCGGGTGAATGGGGTCATATTTTTCCTTTTGAGGATGGAGCGCTGGTTAAAGAGTGCAGGCCATGGTTCTACTTTAACGAATCAGGCGGATTTTGGTGCACCGTACTGGGTAAATGATCAGTAAAAATGTCTCAAGCAGCCCGGGCGCTCCAAGAATCTGCATTGAAGCCCACGGTGGTGTCATGGTCCCACTCCACCACCGGCCGCTTGATCACGCTGGGCTGCGCCCGCATCAAGGCTTGGGCACTGACCGCGTCTGTCACGCCCGCCTGGACGGCAGCGTCTAGCTTGCGCCAGGTTGTGCCCTGGCGGTTCAGCAGCTTTTGCCAACCCAGCTCCGCTTCCCAGGCGGCCAGCCGCTCGGGGGGTACGCCGGCCTTTTTGAAGTCATGAAAGCTGTACGCCAAGCCTTGACCGGTCAGCCAGGCGCGGGCTTTTTTGACGGTGTCGCAGTTGGGAATGCCATACAAAATGATCATGCCCATATTTTGGCATTGGTCGCAGGGGCGTGCGCGACAATGCGGGCCTGATGGAACATCTCAAGACACTCGACGACTGGCTGGCTTACTGCGAGCAAATTCACCCCGTAGGCATTGACATGGGGCTCACGCGTGTGCGCACCGTGGCCCGGCGATTGGGCCTGGCCTTCAAGTGCCCGGTCATCACCGTGGCGGGCACCAACGGCAAGGGCTCGACCTGCGCCATGCTGGAGGCCATTTTGCTGCAAGCCGGTTACCGTACCGGCGTTTACACATCGCCGCACCTGGTGCATTTTCAAGAGCGCTGTCGCCTGCGCGGCGAGGTCGTCAGCCCGGCATCTTTGCTGCCCTTTTTTCAGCAGGTCGAAAGCGCACGCCAGAAGGCCGGGGCCAAAGACGGTGCTGGCCCCGTCTCCCTTAGCTATTTTGAGTTCACTACGCTGGTATTTTTAAAGCAACTGGCCGATGCCGGGCTGGACGTTGCTATTTTGGAAGTGGGGCTGGGGGGGCGCTTGGACGCCGTCAACCTGATTGACACTGACTGTGCCGTCATCACCAGCATTGACCTGGACCATATGGAGTACCTGGGCCCGGACCGCGAAAGCATAGGCCGCGAAAAAGCCGGCATCATGCGAGCCGGCCGGCCGGTGGTCGTCAGTGACCCGGTGCCGCCGCAAAGCGTTCTGCAGGTGGCGCAAGACCTGGGCGCTGATTTGTGGCGTTTTGGTCATGACTTCAATTTTTCCGGCGACAAGCTGCAATGGGCCTGGGCCGGCCGCGGGCGGCGCTACGCTGGCCTGGCCTACCCCGCTTTGCGCGGCGCCAACCAACTGCTTAACGCTGCCGGTGTACTGGCAGCGCTGACGGCCTTGCGCGAGCAGCTGCCGGTCACCGCCCAGGCCGTGCGCAACGGTTTGTCCATGGTCGAGCTGCCCGGGCGTTTTCAGATCGTGCCGGGTCAGCCCACTTTGGTGTTGGATGTGGCGCACAACCCGCACTCGGTGGCAGCCCTGGCCGAGAACCTGGACGCCATGGGTTTTTACAACTGCACGCACGCGGTGTTCGGCGCGATGGCCGACAAGGACCTGGCCCCCATGCTGGCGCGCTTGAATCCTTTGGTTGACAAGTGGTATTTCACCGCCCTCCCGACACCCCGCGCCGCCACCGCCGCCGATCTGGCGGCGCGCTGGCAGGCGCTCAAGCCGCGTGCCGGCGTGCTTGCTGAAACCTTTGACACCCCCGAGCAAGCGCTGGCCGCTGCCGTCGCAGCGGCCGACCCCGCTGATAGAATTGTTGTTTTCGGATCCTTCTATACGGTGGGTGGTGTTTTAAAGGACGGCGTACCCCGTTTAACGGCGCAGCACCTGGCCTGAAAAAGACCCCTAGGCTGGTGGCGAATGCGCCAGCCCGAACAACACAACTCCAACGGACACAGGCACGACCATGTCGTTTTTCAACCTCCGCCGGGGCGGCTCCTCCTCACAAACCCAGTCTGGCGCGCCCGCTGAAAACCTGGATACCGTGCGCAAGCGCGCCAAGCACAGACTCATTGGCGCTGCCGTGCTGGTGCTGGTCGGCGTGGTCGGCTTTCCGCTTTTGTTCGACTCACAGCCGCGGCCGATTCCGGTGGACATTGCCATCGAGATTCCGGCCAGGCAAAGCGTTAAGCCCCTGGCGACCGCAACACCTGCTTCAGCCACGCCCGCACCCAGCGCTGCGCCTGCTACGCCGGCACCAGACCCTGCGCCTGTGGCGCCGCCTGCGGCAGTCGCCAGCGTCACGCCTGCGGTTACGCCAGTGCCCGCCGTCCCCTCTGTCCCTGCAGCAGCTGCACCCCGCGCTGCAGAAGACAGCGCACGAGCCAAAGCACTTTTAGAAGACAAGCCTGTGGTTGCCGCCAATGAGTCTGCGGAGTTGCGCCTGGTGGTCCAGGTGGGTGCTTTTGCCGACGCTGCCAAGGCCCGCGAAGTGCGGCTCAAGCTTGAAAAAGCCGGCCTCAAAACTTATACGCAGGTGGCTGACAGCAAGGAAGGCAAGCGCACGCGCGTGCGTGTCGGGCCTTTTGCCAGCAAGGCTGAGGCCGACCAAGCCGCCCTCAAGATCAAGGCGCTTGATCTGCCGGCCACCATTCTGAGTCTGTAGTTTTTAAAGGCCGGGCTTGTCAGACACAAACTCCCTGGCGTTCATGTACACCGTGTCGCCGACTGACTGGGTCTTGCTGACGGTGCTGGCCTTGTCGCTGCTGCTCGGCGCCTGGCGGGGCCTGGTGTTTGAGGTTTTGTCGGTGCTGGGTTGGGTGGCGGCTTTTTTTGCGGCGCAGTGGCTGGCCCCCTGGGTGGCCGACTTGCTGCCTTTGTCTACTTTATCGGCGGCCATGAAGTTCGGTGCGGCCTTTGTGCTGACGTTTATTGCGTCGGTTTTTGCCGCCGGGCTGCTGGCCTCGCTCATGCGAAAACTGGTGAGTGCCGCCGGTTTGCGCCCGGCTGACCGCTTGCTGGGCGCCTTGTTTGGCGTCTTGCGCGGTATGGTGTTGCTGTTGGCTGTGACGGTGGTCGTGAACATGACGCCTTTCAAGGGCAGTGACTGGTGGCAGGCATCCCGGGGCGCCTTGGTTTTAACCTCGGCCCTTAATGCGTTGAAGCCGCTGTTGCCGATGCAGTTCTCCCGCTTTGTGAGTTAATTTATGAATGGTTCATCATGTGCGGAATAGTTGGTGTTGTCAGTAACGCTCCGGTTAATCAGCTGATCTATGACGGCCTCTTGCTGCTGCAGCACCGCGGCCAGGACGCGGCGGGCATCGTCACGCAGCTGGACCGTAAATTTTTCATGCACAAGGCCAAGGGCATGGTGCGCGACGTTTTTCGCACGCGCAACATGCGCGCCCTGCCGGGCAATGTCGGCCTGGGCCAGGTGCGTTACCCGACGGCGGGCAACGCCTTCAGCGAAGACGAAGCGCAGCCCTTTTATGTCAACGCGCCCTTCGGTCTGGTGCTCTCGCACAACGGCAACCTGACCAATGCGGCCGTGCTCAAGGCCGAACTGTTCACCACCGACCATCGCCACATCAACACCGACAGCGACTCTGAAGTGCTGCTCAATGTGCTGGCGCACGAGCTCGAAAAAACCACGCGCGGCCTGCCGCTGAGCCCCATTGATGTGTTTGCCGCTGTGCGCGGTGTGCACAAGCGCATCAAGGGCTCATATGCCGTGGTGGCGCTGATCGCCGGTCACGGCCTGCTGGCTTTTCGGGACCCGTTTGGCATCCGTCCCTTGTGCCTAGGCCGCGGCCATAACGAGCACGGCGGCACCGTCATGGTGGCCAGCGAATCCGTGGCGCTCGAAGGCACCTCGCACCAGTTCGAGCGCGACATTGCCCCCGGTGAAGCGGTCTTTGTGGACATGCAAGGCCAGGTGCACGCCCAGCAATGCGCTGAAAACCCGCAGCTCAAACCCTGCATTTTTGAATTCGTTTACCTGGCCCGGCCCGACTCGGTGCTCGACGGCATTTCGGTTTACCAGGCGCGCTTGAATTTAGGCGAGACGTTGGCCAAGCGTGTCATCTCGACGGTGCCGCCCAACGAGATTGATGTCATCATCCCGATCCCCGAGTCCAGCCGCCCGAGCGCTACGCAACTGGCGCATTTGCTGGGCATCCCGTACCGCGAAGGCTTTGTCAAAAACCGTTACGTGGGCCGCACCTTCATCATGCCGGGGCAGGGCGTGCGCAAGAAGTCCGTGCGCCAAAAGCTCAACGTGATCGCCAGCGAATTCAAAGGCCGCAACGTGCTGCTGGTGGACGACTCCATCGTGCGCGGCACCACCAGCCGTGAGATCGTGCAGATGGCCCGCGACGCCGGCGCGCGCAAGGTCTACCTGGCCAGCGCTGCGCCGCCGGTACGTTTTCCCAATGTGTATGGTATCGACATGCCAACTGCCACCGAGCTGGTGGCGCATGACCGAACCATCGAAGAAATCCGTGTCGCCGTCGGTTGCGACGCGCTGATTTACCAGGACATCGAAGGCATGAAGCGCGCCATCGGCTCGCTCAACCCCAAGCTCGACGGCTTTGACGCCTCTTGCTTTGACGGCATCTACATCACTGGCGACATCACACCCGAGACGATTGCCCGCATGAACGCAGAGCGCGTGGACGGCAGCGAAGAAGGTGGTGTGGATGTGTCGCGCCTGGCATTGCCCAACCCGCAAGAAGCTTGAGAAGGCTTGAAACCATGAGCTCCAAAAAACTACCCCCGAACTTGCACCGCGACACGCTGGCCGTGCGTACTGCCGAAGACAAAAGCCAGTTCGGCGAAAACTCCGAAGCCCTGTACCTGACCAGCAGCTTTGTGCAGCCCGACGCCGAAACAGCGCGCCGCCGCTTTGCCGGCGAAGAAGACGGCTACATGTACTCCCGCTTCACCAACCCCACGGTGACCAGCATGGAGCGGCGCCTGGCCGCGCTGGAGGGCACCGAAGCCTGCATCGGCACGTCCAGCGGCATGGCGGCCATCATGCTGATGTGTATGGGTCTGCTCAAGGCCGGCGACCATGTGATCTGCTCGCAGTCGGTGTTCGGCTCCACCATCAAGCTCCTTGGCAGTGAGTTCGGCAAATTCGGCGTTGAGAGCAGCTTTGTCTCGCAGACCGACGCGGCCGAGTGGCAAGCTGCCATCAAGCCCAACACCAAACTGCTGTTTGCCGAATCGCCCACCAACCCGCTGACCGAAGTCTGCGACATACGCGCGTTGGCTGACATCGCGCACGCAGCCGGTGCCTGGCTGGCGGTGGACAACTGCTTTTGCTCGCCTGCGCTGTCGCAGCCGGTCAGCATGGGCGCTGACATCATCATTCACTCTGGCACCAAGTACCTGGACGGCCAGGGCCGCGTGATTGCCGGCGCCATCTGCGGCCCGCAAAAGATGATTGAAGAAAAATTTGTGCCCGTGATGCGCAGCGCCGGCATGACGCTGTCGCCTTTCAACGCCTGGGTGGTGCTCAAGGGCATGGAAACGCTGTCCATCCGCTTGCACGCACAAAGCGACAGCGCGCTGGCGCTGGCCACCTGGCTGCAAGCGCAGCCGCAAGTGGCGCGCGTCTATTACCCCGGTTTGAAGTCTCACCCCCAGCACGCGCTGGCCATGCAGCAGCAGTCCGGCAAGGGCGGCGCCGTGCTGTCCTTTGACGTCAAGGCGGAGGGCGCTGAAGCAGCGCGAAAAAACGCTTTTCATGTGATCGACAGCACTCAACTTTGTAGCATCACCGCCAACCTGGGCGACACCAAGACCACCATCACGCACCCGGCCACCACCTCGCACGGGCGATTGAGCGAAGTGCAGCGTCAGGCAGCGGGCATCTCTCAATCGCTGATCCGCGTGGCGGTCGGGCTGGAGCATATTGACGACCTCAAGGCCGATCTGGCGCGTGGACTGGAAACGCTTTGACATGACGCCCACCCGCACCCGCTTTGCCCCGTCCCCCACTGGCTTCATTCATCTGGGCAATATCCGTTCGGCGCTGTACCCCTGGGCCTTTTCTCGCGCCACCGGCGGCGCTTTCATATTGCGCATTGAAGACACCGATCTCGAGCGTTCCAACCAGGCTTCGCTGGACGTCATCATCGAAGGCATGCGCTGGCTGGGGCTGGACTATGACGAAGGCCCTTACTTCCAGATGCAGCGCATGGACCGCTACAAGGCCGTACTGGCCGAGCTGGTGGCTGCCGGCCATGTCTACCCTTGCTACATGAGCATCGAGGAACTCGACGCCCTGCGCGAGCGCCAGACCGAAGCCAAACAAAAGCCGCGCTACGACGGCACCTGGCGCCCCGAACCGGGCAAGACCTTGCCGCCCGTGCCTGCCGGCGTGCAACCGGTGCTGCGCTTTAAAAACCCGCAAGGCGGCGCTGTGGTGTGGGACGACAAGGTCAAGGGCCGCATCGAGATCAGCAACGACGAGCTCGACGACCTGGTGATCGCCCGGCCAGCTCAAAACGGCGAAGCCGTGGGCACGCCGACCTATAACTTTTGTGTGGTGGTGGACGACGTCGACATGGCCATCACGCACGTCATTCGCGGCGACGACCACGTCAACAACACACCGCGCCAGATCAATATCTTTACAGCGCTGGGCAAAGACATTCCGGTTTACGCCCACCTGCCGACCGTGCTCAATGAGCAGGGCGACAAAATGAGCAAGCGCAGCGGTGCCAAGGCCGTCACGCAATACGCCGCCGAAGGTTATCTGCCCGACGCCATGGTCAACTACCTGGCCCGCCTGGGCTGGAGCCATGGCGACGACGAAATTTTCAGTCGCGCCCAGTTTGTGCAGTGGTTCAACCTGGACCATCTGGGCAAGAGCGCCGCGCAGTTTGACGAAGCCAAGCTGCGCTGGGTTAACGCGCAACACCTCAAGGCGCTGCCTGACGAACATCTTGTCAACTTGGTGGCCCCCTTTTTGCTGCAGCAAGGTGTCAGCATGGATGCCGCCCGCACGCTCAAAGCCTGCGCCTTGTTCAAAGACCGTTGCAGCACGCTGGTCGAGCTGGCCGGCTGGATCGCCCTGATTGAAAAAGGCGCAGTTGCCAGCCCCGAAGACCTGGCCACGCACGTCACCGCCACCGTTCAACCGGCGCTGGCCAGCCTGGCTAAAGCCTTGAGTGAATGCGAGTGGAGCAAACCCGCCATTACCGCTGTCATCAAGCAAGTGCTGTCAGACGTCGGCCTGAAAATGCCGCAACTCGCCATGCCGGTGCGCGTGCTCTTGTTGGGCACGCCGCAAACCCCGTCGCTGGATGCCGTGATCGAGCTCATGCCCCGCCATGAGGTCATAGCCCGGCTCAAAGGCGGAGCAGGGCTTACGTAGCGCATCGAAATCGGGCTATAATTCGAAGCTCGACTGGTTTAGGGAAGCCTGAACCGCAGGGGGGTATAGCTCAGCTGGGAGAGCGCTTGCATGGCATGCAAGAGGTCAGCGGTTCGATCCCGCTTACCTCCACCAACAGTCGAAAAGTTAGTTGAGTTTCGGCAGGCTCTCAAAAGTCTGCGCCGGAAGTCCAAGGTTTGACCCCATCGTCTAGAGGCCTAGGACATCACCCTTTCACGGTGAGTACCGGGGTTCGAATCCCCGTGGGGTCGCCAGAATCACTGAAAAGTGATGAAAGCGAAAAGCAGACAACGGCAACGTTGTCGCTACCAGGAGTGGTAGTTCAGTTGGTTAGAATACCGGCCTGTCACGCCGGGGGTCGCGGGTTCGAGTCCCGTCCACTCCGCCATTAAACAAAGTGCAAAGCCCCTCTCGAGGGGCTTTTTCATTGGCAAAGTCAGTTGCATGGTTTCTCCGCATAAATACCCATGAGAAATCAGACTTTACAAACTACCTATCTAAATACCCATCATCTGACCGAGGTTAAGAGATAACTTCCTAGACGATGAAGTTTCTATGCAGGCATCAATGCCCTTATGCCCCCCTGCTCACCCAATACTGTGGGGCTTCTTGCTGCGATGCTGTAGACACCCCATAAAAACTTTTAAAAAGCCGATAGTCAGCCTCTTGTCGGCAAGGTACACCATTCAGCGTCTACGAGCCACATCTACCCTTTGTGGCAATACCCCAAGATTCGTCCAATTATCTTTGGGCTGCTATTTGTGGGTCGCGTACATTTTTTTAAAGAAACTATAAGGTAATACCCTGTATCTGACTTAAGTTATCAATTATTTAATAAAAAAGCATTGTTTATTTTTTAATTTTTGACTAAATAAGAGAATTTATTGATGCAGTATATTTAATACTGTTAAGTAGAAATTTTAATAATTATACTTATTTGCCGAAACTCCCTACAGTTTGACTGCCGATGAAATAAACCACTCAAAGGAAGTCAAATGAGCCGCGTAGAAACTGTCAAGAAACCCTCTGCACCAGAGGCGCGTACCCCTGGCGCAACCCGCGCTGGCCCGGACGACCACGTTTTCAACTTTGGTGAAATTGACCCAATTCAGGGTGGGCCAGATTATTCGCCAGTGTTCGGAGGATGCGTGGAAGGCGATCGCATGATCGTCGGACTTATGCGCGCGCCTGCTGGGAAGATGGGCGATCCGCACAACCATCCCAACGAGCAGTGGATCTATGTGATAGAGGGAAACTTCGAAATTCGCATTAAAGGCAAGGCGCATGTGGTTGCTCCGCAGGGCCTGATTTATATTCCTGCCGAGGAAATCCACCAGGGCGGTGCCACCGCCGACGCTGACTGCGTGTTCTTTACCTGCAAAGATGCGTCCCACGGACTTCAGGGCATTCGCGTACCTGGTGGTAAAGCCTACGCGGACGCACCTGTTTTGCCTCGCAAAGCCAAAGTATGAATTCGGGGATTGCGCCCGTCTGTGTTGATGGGATGCTCATAGATTGGGAAGTCGAAATAGAAGCTGATGACGGATTGCTTCTGAAGGCCGACGTCTTTCGGCCCTTGACTGAGGGGCGCTACCCCGTATTGCTGAGCTACGGCCCCTATGCCAAGGGGCTTGCCTTTCAAGAGGGCTATCCCAGTGCATGGCAGCGCATGGTAATCGGACACCCCGACGTGCCCCACGGTTCGACCAACAAGTACCAGAATTGGGAAGTGGTTGACCCTGAAAAGTGGGTGCCTGATGGCTATGTGGTGGTTCGCGTTGACTCACGCGGTTGCGGCCGTTCGCCTGGCTTTGTAGACCACTTTTCGCCGCGCGAGACGCAGGATTTCCATAACTGTATCGAATGGGCTGGCGTTCAGCCTTGGAGCAGCGGCAAGGTCGGCCTTAGCGGTGTGTCCTACTTCGGCATGAACCAGTGGCTTGTGGCGTCTCGGCAGCCGCGCCATCTGGCAGCCATGTGCATTTGGGAGGGCGCTTCAGACTGGTACAGGGACGCAACACACCATGGCGGAATGCTGAGCACTTTTTGGACGAATTGGTATGACGTGCAGGTAAAGTCGGTACAAAACGGGCTGGGCCTGCGGGGCCCGCGTAGCCGTGTGCACGGTGACACGGTGTGTGGACCTGAAACGCTGTCCGACGAGGAGCTGGCGCGCAATCGCAGCCACTTTGGTGACGAGATACTGGCGCACCCCTTGCTAGACGACTGGCACAAGGAACGGTCGCCAGTATGGGACAAGATCACCGTGCCATTGCTTTCGGCCGCCAACTGGGGCGGGCAGGGCCTTCACACGAGGGGCAATTTCGAGGGCTTCGTGCGCTCGGCCTCTCCGCAAAAGTGGCTGGAGGTGCATGGTCTTGAGCACTGGACACATTTCTACACAGACTATGGAATTGCCTTGCAGAAGCAATTTTTCGCCCATTTTCTAAAGGGCGAGCGCAATGGTTGGGACAAGCGGCCTGCGGTGCAACTGCAAGTGCGGCATACGGACCGATTCGTCGAGCGAATGGAAGCCGAGTGGCCGCTGGCAAGAACGCGCTGGACTAAGCTCTATATCCACCCGCAAGAGGGTGCATTACGGGATCATCCGCCGTCAGTTAGTAGCGAAGTGAGCTACGCAACAATGGGCAACGGGGTGTCGTTTTTCTCTTCGCCACTGAAAGAGGAAATTGAGATAACCGGGCCCGCTGCGTGTCGGTTGAAGGTTTCCTCAAGTACCACCGATGCCGATATCTTCGTGGTTCTGCGGGTATTCACCGAAGACATGCGTGAGGTAACGTTCCAGGGTGCCATTGACCCGCACACACCCATTGCACAGGGCTGGCTTCGGGCCTCGCATCGTAAGTTGGACCCCGTGTTGAGCGAACCCTACCGGCCGCTACACACCCACGATGAACGGCAGCCGCTCATACCGGGTAAAGCCGAGACGCTGGACTTGGAGATCGTTCCCACAAGTATTGTGGTACCGGCTGGCTACCGCATATGCCTGACGGTGCGCGGGCGTGACTACGAGTTCGCCGCTGCGACTGGCGCCCGCCTTTCTAACTTCAAGAATGAGTTGAAAGGCTGCGGGCCTTTCCTTCATGACGAACCGCGCGACCGTCCGCCGGAAATATTTGATGCGTCTGTATCAGTTCATGCCGAAGCCAACGATATGGACGCAACTTACCTCTTGCTGCCGATCATCCGGTCGCATAGTTGACTGAGCCACGCTACCGTAGATTTCCGTTTCAAATTCATAAACCAGACAGGAGCCACTGATGAATAAAGTTGTCGCTTTCCTTACTCCCTTGTTGCGTTTCGCGACGAGGTCTGCCGAAGTTTTAAAGCGTGCACGTGCTCCAAGGCGCAGCATGGGCGCCTCCCGCTTACCAGCAAGCATACGTATCCTTGCTGCGCTCGCTGGACTGGGGATTTCTGCCGGTGCCTCGGCCGCTTGCAATAAGCCATTTAAGTTTGGGGTGGGGGATCCACTGACCGGACCTTCAGCTACGTTTGGTATCGATCAGGTCCAAGCAATTAAGTGGGCGGTGGAAGATATTAACGCGGCTGGTGGAATCAATGGGTGCAAACTCGAAGTGATCATCGTCGACAACCAAGCCAAGCCAGACATCGCCATCACCACTACCAATAGATTCATCCAGGTCGACAAGGTTCCGGTCATAGTCACAGCCTTCAGCAACGTGGTAAAGGCGGTAGCGCCTATCGTGAACCGCGAAAAAGTGCTGCTGCTATCTGTTGGTGCTAACAGCCCGGCTATCGCAAAAATGGGCGACTATGTCTACACCACCTTTCCGCTGGCCGATGTTGACATGAATGCGCTACCACCTTACCTGATCAAAAAGCATGGAAAGAAGCGCGCAGCTGTCCTCTACGTCAATCACGAGACCGGCATTGAGGGGAGCCAAGTTTTTCGCGACGCCTTCAAGGCGTCTGGCGGCGAAGTAGTGATGTACGACAGTTATGAGGAAAACCGCACGGACTTTACTGGCCTGGCGCTTAAGGTTCGATCGACCAATCCGGATGTGATCCACATTCAATCAGTGGTGAGCGATTTCCCCGCCATCGTTTCTCAGCTGCGACAGCTGGGAATCACTACGCAGGTCACCAGTTTCCAGACAGCCTTTAACACCAAGATGATTCAGGATCTTGGTGCAGCTTCTGAGGGCATCATCGTCACATCCATGGCACCGGGTGTTGATCAGAACCCTGCGCTCGTGCCCTACCTCAAGCGCTGGCAGGATCAGTACAAGCGCCTCCCGAATGGGCTGCCGTATACCCAATATTGGTACGACTCTGCTTACATAGTGGCGGACCTGTTCCGCTGGGTTGAGGCTAATAAGTTGCCCGCTACTGGCGAGAATATGCGCAAGGCCTTGCTTGCGATCAAGACCTTCAAGCAGCCTCTGTCTGGCCCCGTGACTTTTTTTGAGAACCACACTGTGAGTAAGGCCACCTACTTCTGGCAGGTCAAGGGCGGGAAATTTGTGATGATCGACAAGTCCGACCTGTAACAAATCACATCAGACCCTCTATGCGCACCAATAGACACAACTCGGGGCCGACATGTTAAGCGCTCCGATACTGCTACAGCTGCTTTGGACGGGTCTGGCTATGTCCAGCGCGTACTGTCTTTTCGCGGTTGCATTCGCCTTGGTGCTCAAGGTGAACCAAGTCTGGAACTTCGCCCAGCCTGCGCTTTTTATAGCGGCTTACTATTCCATGTACGCAGCATGGCAGGGGGCAGGCCTTCCTACCTGGGTTGGCTTGGCGTTTGCTCTGGCCGTGACAGTGCTCCTAGCCGCCCTGCTGGAGTGGTACGGATTTCGCATTTTTCGAAACCGGCGCTCGGCTAGCCTGACGTTCTTCATCTTCACCATGGTCGTGTCGCAACTGGCTGTGTCGCTGGCCGAGCTTTTCGTTGGTACGGACGCCAGGGCGCTGCAATCTAGCGTAATGTCACCTATTCACCTGGTCGGTGTAGTGGCCATCAGCGAATGGGACTTGCTGGCGTTGGCGACGACAGCTGTGCTGATGCTGGCGCTGTGGCTACTGATGTCCTTCACGAGGTTCGGCAAGCAGATGACTGCGGTGGCCGACAACCCTGAACTTGCCGCACTCTACGGCATTAACGTGTCCAGATGCTACCTGCACTCGATGATGCTAGCCGCATTGCTTGTGATGGCTGGCGCCTACTTCATCGGGACCAAGGCCGCGATCGTACCCTCGTCACCGCTGAACCAGTTCCTCATCTTTGCGGTCATCGCCGCGCTGATTGCCGGCATCGGCCGGGTCTTTGCCGCTGGCGTCGCGGCGGTTGCGCTGAGTCTGTTCCAGGCCTTCAGCATCTTGGTGATTCCTTCGCGCTGGCAGATCATGCTCGTTTATATACTGATCTTCGTCTGTATCTTACTTTTCCCTCAGGGTGTACGGCGCAATCCGCGCCGCCTTGCTGCCGTAGAACCGGCACCTGTATCTCCGACCTCGGTACCGCAACCATGATCGAATATTTAAGCGTTCTCGCGGCTATTGCGCTGATCAATGTTGTCTTGGCGGTGAGCTTTAACCTCGTCCTAGGCTACGGCGGGCTCGTTAGCATCGCGCACCCGATTTTTTTTGCGCTAGGTGCCTATGCCTCAGGCCTACTTGCACGCGACCTTGGCATGCCGGTGCCGCTGGCCATATTGGCCGGTGGCGCTATCGCCATGATCAGCTCATTTGCTCTTTCGGTGCCGGCTTTGCGGGTATCTGGTGACTATATGGTGATCACCAGTCTGGGCTTCCAGTTGGCTTTGGTGCACATCATCACGAACGTCGAATTTACTGGTGCAGCTGGTGGCCTTACCGGAATCCCCTCGGCCTTTGAAGGGCCTATGCGCGGTCAACTTGGTTTATTGGCGATCGCCGTTTTTGCCCTTGCCTGCGTCGCTATCGTCCGGTGGCTGATGCATGGCCCCTACGGTCGTGCTGTAACGGCGATGCGCAACGACGAACAGGCACTTGAGTCCCTGGGCCGTAGTCCAATGGCTATCAAGGTGATGCTTTTTGCGATGGCTTGCGGCATGGCGGGGGTGGTAGGCGGGTTCTACTCACACCATTTCCTTTACCTGACGCCTGAACAGTTCGGCACTTTCGCCTCCACGGCCCTCCTGACCATGGTCGTTGTCGGCGGCGCTGCCACCACATGGGGACCCGTACTCGGTGCAATCCTCATTACATTGCTTCCCGAGGCGATACGTTTCCTGGATATGCCCATTTCTGTCATGGCGCCGGCACAGGGGGTTATGTTTTCTGTACTTGTTTTGATCTTTATGTATCTGCGGCCCCAGGGATTGCTGGGTGGTGCCCGTGCCGGCGGAGGCGTGTCGTCGTGGTACGGCTCTCGCGCCGAGCGCCGTGTTGATGGGGGCGTAAAGCCTTGAACCGACCCACCCTTGAGATAAGTGGCCTCTGCAAGAGGTTTGGCGGTATCGTGGTAGCCGACCATCTCAACCTGGTCATTGGACGAGGTGAGATCGTCGGGCTCATAGGACCCAATGGCGCCGGTAAGACAAGTGTGTTTAACCTCATCACCGGCTTCGTGTCGGCAGACGCTGGCGCCATATCCATAAACGAGCAGCGCATAGACCGCCTTCCGGCTCACGCAAGAGCCCGCGCCGGCGTGGCCCGTACTTGGCAGAATGCGCGCATCTTCACCAGCTTAAGCGTATTCGACAACCTTCTTATCGGCGCGCGCGATTACCCCGGCGCTACTCTATTCAATAATATCTTCCGCCGCGGGGCACTGATACAGGCACGCGCCACTCAGGGTGACCGTGCCGAGCAGATTCTCAAGCGCATACATCTCACGGACAAGGCGGAGGTGTTCGCAAGCGAGTTGTCATTTGGCCAGCAGAAGCTATTGGCCATCGGCCGGGCGCTTATGAATAACGGCCCTTGTCTGTTGCTCGATGAACCCATGGCCGGTGTGGCGGGCCACATCCATGAAACCATCGGCGAGGTGATACGTGCGGAAGCTGCAGCAGGTACGGCGGTATGCCTAGTTGAGCACAATGTTGGGTTCGTTCGCGAACTGTGCCACCGCGGCGTATTCATGTTTGCCGGCAAGGTAATGGCTGACGGCCCTGTGGACCAGTTGCTCGAAGACCCGCGGCTCACAGAGCTGTACTTTGGAACTAAGCCCATCAAGGACTTGCCGCTTGTAGGGGTGCTGACATGAGCGAACCCCTTTTTTCCGTTGCAAATCTTCACGCACGCTACGGTAGCTTGTCAGTGTTGCATGGTGTCAACGCGCGTATCGAGATTGGTGAACGCGTGGGGATCTTCGGCCATAACGGGTCTGGTAAAAGCACGCTGCTCAAGTGCCTGGTCGGTGCGCTTCCAGATTGCGAGGGTGAGGTGCTTTATAGAGGTAAGCGCATCGAACCTGGCGCTGTTCACCGAAACGTGCAGTTGGGAATCGGCATGGTGCCCCAGACACGCAATGTTTTTCCCAATCTCACTGTCGGGCAGTGCTTAGAGATTGCTGCGACCCGCTCCAGCGAACGATCTCTTGAGTCCGTTTTCCATCTTTTTCCCCGGCTGCGTGAGCGCCTTCATCAGAAAGCGGGCTTGATGAGCGGCGGTGAGCAGCAGATGTTAGCCGTGGGCATGGCCCTGATCACGCAACCTGGGGCCATCCTTCTCGACGAGCCAACCGCCGGCCTTTCACCAGTCGCAGCCCGCACTGTATTGAACAGCCTGGTGGACGTGAACAAGAAAGCCGGCGTTGCCATCGTTTTGGTTGAACAGAACGTGATGCTGACTTTAGAGATTGTGCAGCGCGCCATCGTCTTACGCAGCGGGACCGTAGTGTTCGACGGCCCAGCCGCCGAACTGGCAATAGAAAAAAACCTCTGGGCCCTTTTTTGAGACCCCCCACTCACCCCTCTAACCGTAACCACTGAGGTAAAGCCATGAAAAGTATCAAGAGAAATATCAGCATTGGTCAAGGTGCCACAGCTTTTGCACCGTACCCCGACGCTGTGGTGGCGGAGGGCCTGGTCTTCACCTCAGGCACACGCGCCCGTTCTCAGGGTAAAGGCTTTGCAGCGCTCCCTCAGGCGGCTCGCGGCAAACAACAGGGCTTCGGTTTGGTTGACCGTTACGAGGGTGCAGCAAGCGAAGGCGCCTGGGAAGCACATTCATCGCTGGAAGATGTGCTTGTAGCCGCGGGGAGCAATAACTCGCAGATTTTGCGTCAGCATGTATGGCAGAAGGATAAGCGGTTTTTCCCATGCTACGAAGAGGTGCGCATCCACTGGCAACCATCACCATCGCCGTCCAGTGGCCTCGGCGTGAAATCTATTCCTGGACCAGGTACCCAATGGATCGGTCTGGATGCTATCGCCGTGGCGCCAGGGGTCAACCCGAAGTTCGGTGAGCGAAAGGTACTGGCCGATGTGAACCATATGGCGCTTCCGTCGGCATCGCACTACTCCCAAGCTGTGCAGTCGGGTCCGCTGATATTTACGGCCGGAGTCATCGCCATCAAGACCTCCGAACCTGGTAAACCAGTTGTGCAGGGGTTCGACGATGTGCCAGTAGAAGGACGTAAGCTTGCTACGGGCCGCAGCCATCCGGACAGTCGTGACGGACCGATTGCGGCACAGACATGGTTCATCTATAAGCAACTCGAAGAACTATTGGCCCGCGGCTCTCTCCGGCTAAAGGACGTGATTATGTCCACAGTTTATCTTTCTGATTTGCGCGACTTCGCAGTTTTCCACAGGGTGCATCGGCAGTTCTTCCCTGAGAACGGTCCAGCCCTGTGTGTCATTGGAATGGATGAGGTTGGACACCGCGGTTGCCGCATCGAGATCGAACTCACAGCTGTAGATCCTGCTTTCGACTTGCCGATCAAGTCAAGCGGTTGGAGTGTCCCCGCTCCGCAGGCCGGACCTGGAGCGGTCACTGTCGGTCAGTTTGTTTTTTGTGCCGGCACAGTGGGTTTGGGAAAGCAGGGTCAATTAGTTTTGAGTGCCGATGACTTTGATGACGCAGAGTCACGCGCAGTGGTGGCTAGCTTCCGGGGCCGCGACGCAGTCACTGCGGCGCAAAGCTTGGCAGCATTGCAATGTCTCAAGGGTAACTTGGCCCTCGCCGGCACAACGCTTGCCGGTCTGGTCAAGCTGACTCTTTATGTCGGTGAACTGCGCGACTTAGAGGTTTTTGAACAGGTGCGGAGCAAGGTGCTCGATACCTCCCAGCTTCCGGCGTTTGAGTGCATTTGTGTGCAAGGCCCTGGCCCAGTACCTGAAGCTAACGTGCAACTAGAAGCCATCGCGGTGCTGTGATGACATTGCCCATTGCACATGCTTCGCTCGCCGAGCCCGCTTTATTGGGAGGTCACGCCCGCTTGGATCACCTGGGTATAGCTGTGGCCGATTTAGAGTTGGCCAGCGCGATGTACCGTACCCTGCTCGGTGTCGAGCCGAAGATTCACGCGTTTCCCAGTCAGGGCATCGCGGTAGCTATTTTCACCCTGGAAAATTTACGTATCGAGCTGTTGGCGCCTTTGGGCGCGGAATCACCCTTAGGCGACGTACTAGAGAACCACACCATTCAGGATTTCATGGCGCGACAACCGCTTGGAGGACTGCACCATGTCTGCTATATGGTGGAGAATCTTTCAGAAGCCCAGCCCCATGGTGCACGGAGGCTAGGCTCCGGCATTCCAATTATCGGCGCAGAGGGACGCCCTATCGTGTTTTTAGATCCGACGACCACGGGCGGTACGCTTATCGAACTCAAAGAGGCTGCCCGATAACCTGGGTTTTTATAAATTGAAGCCTGAAAATCAAGGACTCTGAAGTGAGGCGTATCGCGCAGGTCTGCGGCGGCATGCGTTATTTCTGCATCGACCGTACAACTCTCACCCCTTTGCAGACCCTCACCGGGGTTCAAACACCATGGCCCTGACAATCAATCACCTGTCCATTCGCACCCTTGACATGGAGAGCACGCGCCGCTTTTATGTGGACCTGCTCGGCTTGAGCGTCGGGCCGCGTCCGGCCTTTCCTTTTCCCGGTATGTGGCTTTACCGTGGCGACCATGCCGACGTCGCCA
>JBIKHX010000135.1:0-5831 GCA_044361945.1 Polaromonas sp.
AAGGCCTTCACCGCCTTGTCAGCTGGAGCATCCACATGAGCAAAGCCGAAGCGCTGGCGCGCGAAGAGATCTGCCGCATTGGCCAAAGCCTGTTTGCGCGCGGCTATGTGCATGCCACGGCGGGCAATATCAGCGTGCGGCTGGACGATGGTTTTTTGATCACCCCAACCGACGCCTGCCTGGGTTTTCTGGACCCGGCCCGTTTGGCCCGGCTGGATGCCAGCGGCCAGCAAACCAGCGGTGACAAGGCCAGCAAGACCATCGCCTTGCATCGCAGTATCTACGCAGCGGCACAGACTTTTGATGCGGCCACGCGCTGTGTGATTCACACCCACAGCACGCATTGCGTGGCGCTGAGCTTGCAGCACACCTACAAAGCTGCCTTGGAGTTGCTGCCAGCACTCACCCCGTACTTCGTCATGAAGGTCGGCCATGTACCGCGCATTGCCTACCACCGCCCCGGCGACCCTGCAGCCGCAGAGTTGGTCAGCCAGACCATTGCGCGCTACGGCCGGCAGGGCACACCGATACGCGCCGTGATGCTGGACCGCCTGGGCCCCAATGTCTGGCACGACAGCCCGGCCGCGGCCATGGCCACGCTCGAAGAGCTGGAAGAAACCGCCAAACTGTTGCTGGCCGGCCCGGCTGCGCCTGAGACTTTGAGCGAAGCGCAAATTGAAGAGTTGCGCCAGACCTTTGGTGCCCGCTGGTGAGAAGCTCAAGCGCTACTTAGCCACCATTCAATTTTTTAATCAGTTCACGCCATGCCCCAATTTGCCGCCAATCTCACCATGATGTACCCCGAGCTGCCATTTCTGGAGCGCTTTGAAGCGGCGGCCAAAGACGGTTTCAAGGCCGTCGAGTATTTGTTTCCCTACGCCTGGCGTCCGCAAGAGCTGGCGGCACGCCTCAAGGGCAATGGCCTCAAGCAAGTGTTGTTCAACGCGCCAGCGGGCGGCACGGATGCCGACAGCATTGCCCACGCCTGGGACAAAGCTGGCGTGCGCGGCACAGCGGCGGTGGCCGGCCGTGAAGCCGAGTTCCGCACCGGCGTTCAGATGGCGCTGGACTATGCCGATGCACTTGACTGCCCGCGCATTCACCTCATGGCCGGCCTGGTGCCTGATGATCAGACGCGTGAAGAGTTGCAACCGCTCTACGTGGCCAATTTGCGCTGGGCCGCTGCGCAGGCCGCCAGCCGCGGGCGGGACGTGCTGATCGAGCCGATCAACACGCGCGACGTACCCGGGTTTTTTCTCAACCGGCAAGACCACGCCCATGAGGTTGTGGCGGCGGTGGGCGCGCCTAATTTGAAGGTGCAGATGGACCTGTACCACTGCCAGATTGTTGAAGGCGACGTGGCCATGAAAATCCGCCAGTACCTGCCCACCGGCCAGGTCGGTCACTTCCAGATCGCCGGCGTACCCGAGCGGCATGAACCCGATATCGGCGAGCTGAACTACGACTACCTGTTCAAGGTGATCGACGAAGTCTCAGCCGCCTGTGGCTGGCAAGGCTGGGTGGGCTGCGAATACCGTCCACTGAAAGGCGGTCAGCCGGGTGGCACCAGCGCCGGCATGGGCTGGCTGCGCGCTTAGGGAGATGTTCAAGCCATGCCTTGATGCCGCATCAAGGCATCGATGCTCGGCTCGCGGCCGCGAAAAGCCTTGAAAGACTCCATCGCCGGGCGGCTGCCGCCGGCTTCCAGGATGGCTTCGCGGTACTTGCGGCCGGTCTCGACATTGGCCGCAGCACCGCTGGCAGATTCTTCAAACGCTGCGTACGCGTCGGCTGACAGCACTTCAGCCCATTTGTAGCTGTAGTAACCGGCGGCGTAACCGCCGGAAAAAATGTGGCTGAAGGTGTGCGCCGGGCGGCTGTAAGGCGGGGCCTGGATGACCGCCACTTCAGCGCGCACTTCGGCCAGCAGGGCCATGACGTCTTTGCTGCCCTCGCCTTGCGTGTGCAGCAACATGTCAAACAGTGAGAACTCAACCTGGCGCAGCGTCTGCATGCCGCTCTGGAAGTTTTTGGCAGCCGTCATCTTGTCAAACAGTGCGCGCGGCAGCGGCTCGCCGGTCTCTACATGGGCGGTCATGTGCTTGAGCACGTCCCACTCCCAGCAGAAGTTTTCCATGAACTGGCTGGGCAGCTCGACGGCGTCCCATTCCACGCCGCTGATGCCTGATACATCGCGTTCATTGACCTGCGTGAGCATGTGGTGCAGGCCGTGGCCGAACTCATGGAACAGTGTGGTCACGTCGTCGTGCGTGAGCAAGGCGGGCTTGCCGGCCACGCCTTCGGCGAAGTTGCAGACCAGGTGCGCCACCGGGGTTTGCAACTGGCCGGTGTCGGGGCGCAGCCAGCGGGCGCGCACGTCGTCCATCCAGGCGCCGCCGCGTTTGCCGGTGCGGGCCGGTTGGTCCAGGTAGAACTGGCCGATCAGCTGGCCGGCGCGCTCGATGCGGTAGAACAGCACCTCGGGCTTCCACACCGGCGCCGAGTCTTTGGCCAGGTGCACGTCAAACAGGGTTTCAACAATCTTGAAAAGCCCTTCCAGCACTTTGGGGGCGGTGAAGTACTGTTTGACTTCCTGCTCGCTGAAGGCGTAACGCGCTTCCTTGAGTTTTTCGCCGATGAAGGCGTAGTCCCAGGGCTGCGGGTTGCTTAGGTTCAGGTGTTCGGCAGCAAAGGCGCGCAGGTCGGCCACGTCTTTTTCTGCATACGGGCGGGCGCGGCGGGCCAGGTCGCGCAAGAAGCTGATCACCTGTTCGGGCGAGTCCGCCATCTTGGCCACCACCGACACCTCGCCGAAGTTTTGATAACCCAGCAGGCGCGACTCTTCGAGCCGCAAGGCCAGGATCTCCGCCATGATGGCGCTGTTGTCAAACTGGCTGTGCTCATGATTTGACTGGTCGCTGGCGCGGGTGTTGTAAGCGCGGTAAAGCGTTTCACGCAAGGCGCTGCTGCGGGCGAACTGCATCACCGGCAGGTAGCTGGGCATTTTGAGCGTGAGTTTGTAGCCGCTTTGGCTGTCGGCCAGGGCTTGGCTCAGGGCGGCATCAATGACGTCTTGCGGTACGCCGTCCAGGTCGGAAAGTTGTGCGTAGTAGGCAAAGGCTTCGGTGGCGTCCAGCGCGTTTTCGCTGAATTTTTGGCTCAGCTCAGCCTGGCGTTCTTGAATCTCGGCAAAGCGCACGCGGTCTTGGCCCTGCAACTCGGCGCCCGACAGCACAAAGTTGCGCACGGCGTTTTTATGAGCCTGGCGCTGCTCTGCATTGAGGCTGCTGATGTCAATGGTTTTGTACTTGGCGTAAAGCCGCTCGTCGGCGCCCAGGCGGGTCCAGAACTCAGTGACACGCGGCAGGGCGGCGTTGTAGGCGGCGCGCAGTTCAGGCGTGTCCGCCACACTGTTGAGGTGGCTGACGGCGCCCCAGGCGCGGCTGAGGTTTTCGGTGGCGACGTCCAGCACCCGCGAGATGCCTGTCCAGCTGGCCGGGAAACCGGCTTGCGTGACTTCGTTCAAAGCTGTTTCGGCACGGGCCAGCAGTTCATCCATGGCGGCGCTGACATGCTCGGGCTTGATTTGGTCAAACAGGGGCAGCGGGGCGGTGGTCAGCAGGGGGTTGGTCATGGCGTCTGAGCTGGAGTGGTTGCGCTAAAAAAGGTGTGCAGGTTCAGTCCTGCGCTGATTTTTTGAGGCTGCGCTGCTTGGGTTTTTTGGCCCGCTTGACGCTGCCGCCCGGGGTCAGGCGCTGGTTGCCCAGCACTCGCAGGGTTTTGACCTCGGGGCGCTGGCCGTAGCGGCTGCTGTTCTTAAGCACTTTGACATCACGCGGGCCGGCCATGCGGTCTTCGCTGACTTTCTTTTCTTTCACCGGCATGGGCCGCCACAGCACCAGGAGCTTGCCGATGTGTTGTATGGGGGCGGCGTTCAGCTCGTCGGCCAGGGTGTGAAAGATGCTGTCGCGCCCGGTGCGGTCATCTGACAGCACGCGGATTTTGATGAGGCCGTGGGCGTTGAGTGCAGCGTCGGTTTCTTTCTTGACGGCGTCGGTCAGGCCGTCAGAGCCGATCATGACCACGGGGTTGAGGTGATGCGCTTCGGCGCGGTGATCTTTGCGCTGGGCAGGGGTAAGGATTATTTGGGCCATGCATCAATTATCGACGCATACGCCTGCAAGGCCCCGGCGGGGGACAATGGGGCCTATGAAAGTTAAGACGCAAAGTAAAAAGGTGAACAAGGCTTGGTTGAACGACCATGTCAACGACACCTACGTGAAACTGGCCAAGTCCGAGGGTTACCGAGCCCGCGCCGCCTACAAACTCAAGGAAATTGACGAGAGCCTGGGCCTGATTAAACCGGGTTACACCGTGGTCGACTTGGGCAGCACGCCGGGGGCCTGGAGCCAGTACGTGCGGCGGCGCTTGTCGCCTGTGGGCGCTGCGTTGGGTGAGCTCAACGGCCGCATCATTGCGCTGGACTTGCTGCCCATGGACCCGGTCGAGGGGGTGGTGTTTATTCAGGGGGACTTTAGGGAAGCCGAAGTGCTGGCGCAACTCGAGGCCGCGCTGGACCCGGGCCGCAAGGTCGATGTCGTGGTCTCAGACATGGCGCCGAATCTGTCGGGCATCGAAACAGCCGATGCCGCCCGCATCACGCACTTGGTGGAATTGGCCCTTGAATTTGCGCAAAAACACATCAAGAGCGATGGCGCGCTGGTGGTTAAGCTGTTTCATGGCAGCGGTTACAGCGACCTGGTCAAGCTCTTTAAGTTGGTCTTCAAGGTGGTCAAGCCCATCAAACCGAAGGCCTCCAGGCCCGGGTCTTCAGAGACATTTCTGATCGGTATGGGCCTGAAAACCCCACCCTGAAAGGCCTTTTTGCGACAGTGTTAACCCTTAAATAGGCCTAAAAACCGCTTCTGCATCGTGGCTGTAGCCTTGGTATGCTCGGGCTGTTGCTCTTGAAAGCCCTAAAATCAGGCGCATCTGCGGTTTTGTTCCTACAACGGAGTCCTCCTTGAATAATCAGTGGTTTTCAAAAATTGCGGTTTGGCTGATGATTGGCATGGTCTTGTTCACCGTGTTCAAGCAGTTTGACACTCGCTCCGGCACCAGCGCCAACTACCTGGGCTATTCCGACTTCCTGGAGGAAGTGCGCGGCAAGCGCATTAAGACCGCCACCATCGCGGAAGGCCAGGGCGGCACTGAAATCGTTGCCATCACCACCGATGACCGACGCATCCGCACCACCGCCACCTACCTGGACCGTGGTCTGGTGGGCGACCTGATTGCCAACGACGTCAAATTCGACGTCAAGCCCCGCGAAGAAAGCTCTTTCCTCATGACTTTGCTGGTCAGCTGGGGACCGATGCTGCTGTTGATCGGCGTGTGGGTGTACTTCATGCGCCAGATGCAAGGCGGCGGCAAGGGCGGGGCTTTCAGCTTTGGCAAAAGTAAAGCCCGCATGCTTGACGAGTCCACCAACACCGTGACCTTTGCCGATGTCGCCGGTTGCGACGAGGCCAAGGAAGAAGTCAAAGAAGTGGTTGATTTCCTCAAAGACCCTGCCAGGTTCCAGAAACTCGGTGGCCGCATTCCGCGCGGTTTGCTGCTGGTTGGCCCGCCGGGCACCGGCAAGACCCTGCTGGCCAAAGGCATTGCCGGCGAAGCCAAGGTTCCTTTCTTCTCGATCTCCGGCTCTGATTTCGTTGAAATGTTCGTCGGCGTGGGCGCGGCCCGTGTGCGCGACATGTTTGAGAACGCCAAGAAAAACGCGCCTTGCATCATCTTCATTGACGAGATTGATGCAGTCGGCCGTCAGCGTG
>JBIKHX010000136.1:0-5826 GCA_044361945.1 Polaromonas sp.
CACCCTGCCCCGGCAGCACCACGCGGTCGGCGTCCAGCACATCCTGTACCTTGGCGGTGACGATCACCTCAAAACCGGTGCCCTGGGCCACATGGCTTAGTGCCTGTGACACTGAGCGCAAATTGCCCATGCCGTAATCGACAACAGCGACTTTTTTCAAAACAGTCATGTGAGCATCAGGTGCTTCAGATCAGGTCGTGCAAGCTCAGAGCGAACCCTTGGTCGAAGGGATCACGCCGGCCATGCGCGGGTCCAGCTCAAGCGCCATGCGCAGGGCACGGGCAAAGGCCTTGAAAACCGTCTCAGCCTGGTGGTGGGCGTTTTCGCCGCGCAGGTTGTCGATATGCAAGGTGACAAAAGCGTGGTTGGCAAAGCCTTGGAAAAATTCGTAGGTCAGCTGCGAGTCAAAGCCGCCGATCATGCCGCTTTTAAAGGGCACATGCATCACCAGCCCGGGGCGCCCGGAAAAATCAACCACCACGCGGCTGAGCGCTTCGTCCAGCGGCACGTAGGCGTGACCATAACGGCGCAAGCCTTTTTTATCGCCGACCGCCAGCGCTACGGCCTGGCCCAGGGTGATGCCGACATCTTCGACCGTGTGGTGGCCGTCGATGTGCAAGTCGCCTGCGGCCTGGATGTCCAGGTCGATCAGCCCGTGGCGGGCGATCTGGTCGAGCATGTGGTCAAAAAAGCCTATGCCGGTGGCCAGGCGTGAAACCCCCGTGCCGTCCAGATTGACTCGGGCGGTGATTTGGGTTTCCGCCGTGTTGCGCGTGACTTCAGCGGTGCGCGCCGGCAGGGAGGAGGTAGTGGTCATAGGGCTTTTTCTAGGGTTGCCAGCAGCCGGGTGTTCTCTTGCGCGGTACCAACGGTCAAGCGCAGGCAGTCGGCCAGCAGTAAATGCATTTTAGAAACGTTTTTGACCAGCACGCCAGCGGCCTTCAGGTGCTCGAAAACCCGTAGTGCGGGGTCTGTCTCGCCGGCTTTGGCGCTCAGGCGCACCAAAATCATGTTGGCATCACTGTTCCAGGCCTTGAGCCCCGGCATGGCGCGCAGCGCAGTCAGCAGGCGCTGGCGCTGCGCCATCAGCTCGGCAGCCTGGGCTGCAAACACCGGCTGGTGTTCCAGCGCGAACAGTGCGGTCTCGTAATTGAGCACACTGATGTTGTAGGGCGGGCGCACCTTATCGATCTCGGCGATCAGCGCCTTGGGGCCCATCATGTAGCCCAGACGCACTCCTGCCAGGCCGAACTTGCTGAGCGTGCGCATCAAAAGCACATGGCTGTGGCGCGCGATACGGTCTATGTAGCTCTTGCTGGAAAAGGGCTGGTAGGCCTCGTCCATCACAAGCAGACCGCCCTGAGCGCCGACGGCTTCGATGATGCGCTCAATCACCGCGTCATCCCACAAATTAGCGGTCGGGTTGTTCGGGTAAGCCAGGTAAACAATGGAAGGCTTGTGCGTGGCAATGGCCGCTAACATGGCCGCTTCGTCCAATTCAAAATCAGCCGTCAAGGGCACGCCGACGAAAGCCAGGCCCTGCAACTGCGCGCTCATGGCGTACATGACGAAGCCGGGCACCGGTGCCAGCACATTGGCGCCGGGCACATCGCAAGCCAGCGCCAGCAAAGAGATCAGCTCGTCCGAGCCGTTGCCCAACATGATGTCAAAGCCCTCGGGCATCTGCGCGTAAGCGGCCAGCGCCCTGCGCAAGTCATTGACGCGGCCGTCAGGGTAGCGGTTGAGCGCCAGCGCGCCCAATCGCCGGCCGAGTTCAGCCTGCAGCTCGGCGGGCAGCCGGTGCGGGTTCTCCATGGCATCTATCTTCACCATGCCGACTGAGTCCTGGACAGCATAGGCGTGCATGGACTGCACGTCCTGACGTATGCGTTGTTTAAGTTCGGGCGACAGCCCTTCAGCTTTGGATGTCATGGTTTTTCCCGCATGGGCGGCACCTTGTCCAAGCGGAACTCGGCGGCACGCGCATGCGCTTGCAGGCCTTCGCCGTAAGCCAGTTCGGCAGCAAGCGGGCCCAGCACTTGCGCGCCGGCTTCGCTGACTTCGATCAGGCTGGAGCGCTTTTGAAAGTCATATACGCCCAGCGGGCTGGAAAAGCGCGCCGTGCCGCTGGTGGGCAGCACATGGTTGGGGCCGGCGCAGTAGTCGCCCAGGCTTTCGCTGGTGTAAGCGCCCAGAAAAATGGCGCCCGCGTGTTTGAGCAGCGGCTCCCAGCGCCCGGGCTCGCGGCTGGAGACTTCCAGGTGCTCGGGTGCGATACGGTTGCTCAGGGTGCAGGCTTCTTCCATGCTGCGCGTGTGGATCAGCGCGCCACGGTCAGTCAGCGACTTGGCGATGATGGCTACGCGCGGCATGGCGGGCAGCAGGCGATCGATGGCGGCTTGCACGGCGTCGATATAAGCTGCATCGGGGCTGAGCAAAATGCTTTGCGCCAGCTCGTCGTGTTCGGCCTGGCTGAACAAATCCATCGCCACCCAGTCGGCCGGGGTGCTGCCGTCGGCCAGCACCAGAATCTCTGAAGGGCCGGCAATCATGTCAATGCCCACGGTGCCGAAAACGCGGCGCTTGGCGGCGGCCACGTAGGCATTGCCGGGGCCAGTGATTTTGTCCACCGCAGGCACCGTGGCCGTGCCGTAAGCCAGCGCGGCGACAGCCTGCGCACCGCCGATGGTGAAGACACGGCTGACGCCGGCCACATAAGCGGCGGCCAGCACCAGCGGGTTTTTCTCGCCACGCGGCGTCGGCACCACCATGATGATTTCGCCCACGCCGGCCACCTGCGCGGGGATCGCGTTCATCAGCACGGAAGACGGGTAAGCCGCCTTACCGCCAGGCACGTAAATGCCCACTCGGTCCAGCGGCGTGACTTTTTGGCCCAGCAAAGTACCGTCTTCGTCGCGGTAGCTCCAGCTCTCGCCCGAGGCTTTTTTCTGCGCTTCGTGGTAGCTGCGCACCCGCGCAGCGGCTGCTTGCAAGGCCGTGCGCTGGGCAGCAGGAAGGCCCTCAAAGGCCGCTTTGAGTTCGGCCTGCGTCAGCTCCAGCGCCTGCACGCTGGCGGCCGTCAGGCTATCAAAGCGCTGGGTGTAATCGAGCACCGCGGCATCGCCACGCTGCTGCACGTCGGCCAGGATGGCCGCCACGCGTTCTTCGATGGCGGCGTCCGCGTCAGCAGACCAATGCAGCCGCGCCTTGAAGTCTGCTTCAAACGAACCGTCTACAGTGGACAGGCGGGCGGGGCGAGCTTGCAGAGTCATGGCGGGTCAGGCAGCCACGGCCTTGGCCATGGCGTCGATGATGCGGCGAATCGGCGCTTGCTTGAGCTTGAGCGCGGCCTGGTTGACGACCAGGCGCGAGCTGATGTCCATGATGCGCTCGACTTCCACCAGGTGATTGGCCTTGAGCGTGTTGCCGGTAGACACCAGGTCGACAATGGCGTCGGCCAGGCCGGTCAAAGGGGCCAGTTCCATGCTGCCATACAGTTTGATGAGGTCCACGTGCACGCCCTTGGCGGCGAAGAAATCACGCGCGATCGCCACGTACTTGGTGGCCACTTTGAGCCGGCTGCCTTGGCGCACAGCAGCAGCGTAATCAAAACCGTCGCGCACGGCCACGCTGATGCGGCACTTGGCAATTTGTAAATCCAGCGGCTGATAAAGCCCTTGTGTGCCTGACTCCAGCAGCGTGTCCTTGCCGACCACGCCCATGTCGGCGCCGCCGTACTGCACATAGGTCGGTACATCGGTGGCGCGCACCAGCACCACGCGCACGTCGGGCTGGTTGGTGCGCAAAATCAACTTGCGGGATTTTTCGGGGTCGTCAAGCACCTCGATGCCGGCCGCCTTGAGTAGCGGCAGGATGTCGTCAAAAATCCGTCCTTTGGACAGTGCCAGTGTGATCATGCTTTGACCCGTTCAATATCAGCGCCAATGCCGCGCAGTTTGCTTTCCATCTGATCGTAGCCGCGGTCCAGGTGGTAGATACGCTCGACCACCGTTTCGCCCTCCGCCACCAAGCCCGCAATCACCAGACTGGCCGAGGCCCGCAAGTCGGTGGCCATGACAGTCGCGCCGGAGAGTTTTGCAACGCCCTCCAAAAGCGCCACTTTGCCATCGATCTGAATGTTAGCCCCAAGGCGCACCATTTCATTGACGTGCATGAAGCGGTTTTCAAAAATCGTCTCCGTCACTTTGCTGGTGCCGTGCGAGATGGCGTTCAGCGCCATGAACTGCGCTTGCATGTCGGTTGGAAAGCCGGGGTACTCGGTGGTGCGAAAGGACTGCGCCTTGAGCCGGCCCTTGGACACAATGCGTATGAAGCCCTCGCCCGCTGTGACGGTGGCGCCAGCCTCGCGGAGTTTTTCGATGACCACTTCCAGGTGGTCGGCCCGTCCGTGGCGCAGCACAACGTCCCCACCGGCAGCGGCGACGGCACACAGGAAAGTGCCGGTCTCGATGCGGTCAGCCACCACCTGATGGCTGGCGCCATGCAGGCGCTCAACACCCCGGATACGGATACGCCGGGTGCCATGGCCTTCAATGCGCGCACCCATCTTGATGAGCATTTCAGCCAGGTCGCCGATCTCGGGCTCCTGCGCTGCGTTTTCCAGCACGGTTTCGCCGTCGGCCAAGGATGCAGCCATCATGAAGTTTTCGGTGCCTGTCACGGTCACCATGTCGGTGGTGAGGTGGCAGCCTTGCAGGCGTTTGAGACCTGGTGCCAGTCGGGCCACCATGTAGCCGTGCTCAACAGCGATCTCGGCGCCCATGGCCTGCAAACCCTTGATGTGCTGGTCCACCGGCCGCGAACCGATGGCGCAACCGCCGGGCAGCGACACCGTTGCACGGCCAAAGCGCGCCAACAGCGGGCCCAGTGCCAACACCGAAGCGCGCATGGTCTTGACCAGCTCGTAGGGCGCCTCAGGCTTGTCCAGCCGGTCTGCGTCGATACGCACGGTACCGGAGTCGCTCTGGCCGGCAGCGCCCTGCTCGGCACTCACGCCCATGTTGCGAATCAACTTCAGCATGGTGGACACGTCTTGCAGCCGCGGCACATTGGTCAGAGTGACCGGCTCGTTGCTGAGCAGCGCTGCGCACAACTCGGGCAAGGCGGCGTTTTTGGCACCCGAAATATCAACGGTGCCGGCGAGCGACTGACCGCCCATGATGCGTAACTTGTCCATGGCTTGGGCTACTCGGTCTTAGCTTGATCATTAGCCCATTCGGCGGGCGTGAAAGTTTTCATCGACAAAGCGTGCACTTCATTGGTCTGCAAGCGCCCGCCCAGCGTGGCATAAACCCGCTGGTGGCGCTGGATCAGCCGCTGGCCTTCGAAAGCGCTGGACACGATGGTGGCGTACCAATGCTGGCCATCGCCCGAGAGTTCGATGTGCTGGCAGGCAAGGCCGGCGCTGATGATGGCCTGGAGTTCGTCGCTGGTCATGGTTGTGGAATATTAAAAATGAAGGGGCCGGCTCAGTGGCGAATCTTGTAGCCGATTTTCAGCAGGTGCACTGCCACCGCGCTAGTGCCCAGCAGCGCCGTTCCGACGATGCTCAGGCTGAGCCAAGGGGAGACATCGCTCACGCCAAAAAACCCGTACCGGAAACCATCGATCATGTAGAAAAACGGGTTCAGGTGACTGACTGTTTGCCAGGCTGGCGGAAGCGAATGAATCGAGTAAAAAACACCACTCAAAAAAGTCATCGGCATGATGATGAAGTTTTGAAACACCGCCATCTGGTCAAATTTTTCAGCCCACAAGCCCGCAATCAAACCGAGCGCTCCCAGCAAAGACGCCGCCAGCAGGGCG
>JBIKHX010000138.1:0-5760 GCA_044361945.1 Polaromonas sp.
GTATTGATGAAAAACTGCGCAGTGGCGGATTGCGGGTCATTGGTGCGGGCCATGGCCAGCGTGCCGACGGTGTTTTTGTCGCCGCCTTTGGCCAGCGCTTCGCGACCTTCGTGCGGCACGGGTGCACGGGTGGGCTTTTGGTTGTAGCGCGCGTCAAAACCGCCACCTTGCACCATGAAGTTGCTGATCACCCGGTGAAACACCGTGCCGTCGTAGTGCTTGTCATTGACGTATTGCAAAAAGTTGGCAACTGTCTTGGGCGCTTTGTCTGGATAGACCTCCACCACAAACTCACCTTCGCTGGTGACAAATTTCACACGCGGCGCAGTCTCGCTTTGCGCTAAAGCAGCGCCACTGGCCGCCAACAGGGCCAGCGCCATCACAGCGGGCCAGAGCCGGGGCATTAGTTTGGACAAGCCGGGCAAAGTCAAAAGCGCCGGGGCAGGGTGCAAGGCCATGGGGAAAACCTCAGGGTTTGGCAGCGGGGCTGGCCGGGGTGGTGTTAGTCAGTGGCAGGCGGTTGGGCTGGCTTTTGACTGGCGGGCTCAGCAGATTGCGTATGAGCGCAAGTTTGTTGGGAATGCTGGCGTTGCGGGGCTCATGTTGCAAGGCTTTGGCGTACGACTGACTGGCCAGCTGCAAGAGCACATCGCCCAGGTTTTCGTGGGCAGCGGCATAGCTGGGGTTGGTGCGAATCGCCATTTCCAGGGCGACGCGGGCTTTGTCCAACTCACCTTGCCCGGCGTACAGCACCGCCAGGTTGTTGTAGGGTTCGGGCAGCTCCGGGTAGTCCTGGTTGAGCTGACGGAAAATCACCATGGCTTGGGCGCTTTGCCCCATGTCGCTGTGGATCACCCCCTTGATAAAGCGCATCTGCGGGTCGCGTGGCTTGCCGGCCAGGTACACATCGACCTTGGCCAGCGCTTCGCTGAGTTTGCGCGCGGTCACCAGCCGGTTGACGTCGCTGTAGTCGTCCGCATGAGCCCCCGTTGGCATGGCGGTGACAAACAGCACAGCACACAGACTGAGCAGCGCGGCCATTTTTTGCAGGATGTTCAAGGGGCTTGGCAGGGTGTGCATGTTGGCTTGTGGCGATGTTCGCATGTTGAGGTCTGAGCCGGGCTTTCTGGCATGGTGCTTTGCCGGCTCACCTATACTGAAAAAAGATTGTAGCGGGAGGGTATAGTCACCCCTCGCTCAGCTCTTTCACCGGTGTCTTTTTCCCACTCATGAGCCTTCGCATTTACAACACGCTCTCACGGGAGATTGAGCAGTTTTCGCCGCTGCAGCCCGGTCATGTGCGCATGTACGTTTGCGGCATGACGATTTACGACTTTTGCCACATCGGCCACGCCCGCATGATGATGGCCTTTGACGTGATTCAGCGCTGGCTCAAAGCCAGCGGCTTGAAAGTCACCTATGTGCGCAACATCACCGACATTGATGACAAGATCATCCGCCGATCTTTAGAGCGCGGTATCACCATCCGCGCGCTGACGGACGAAATGATCACCGCCATGCACCAGGATATCGGCGCGCTGGGCATCGAGACGCCCACCGTTGAGCCGCGGGCTACAGACTACGTGCCGCAGATGCTGCAAATCATCAGCACACTGGAGCAAAAAGGTCTGGCCTACCGCGCCAGCAGCGGCGACGTCAATTACGCTGTGCGCAAGTTCCCGGGCTACGGCAAGCTCTCCGGCAAGTCGCTCGACGATTTGCGCGCCGGTGAGCGGGTGGCTGTACTCGACGGCAAGCAGGACCCGCTGGATTTCGTGCTCTGGAAAGCTGCCAAAGACAGTGAGCCGGCAGATGCCAAATGGCCCAGCGAATACGGTCAGGGACGACCCGGTTGGCACATTGAATGCTCGGCCATGAGCTGTGCCACGCTCGGCGAGAGCTTTGACATTCACGGCGGCGGGGCTGACCTGCAGTTCCCGCACCACGAAAACGAAATCGCCCAAAGCGAAGGCGCCAACGGCAAACCGCTGGCACGCTTTTGGGTGCACAACGGCTTTGTGCGGGTGGACAACGAAAAAATGTCCAAAAGCCTGGGCAATTTCTTCACCATCCGCGAAGTGCTGGCGCAGTACGACCCCGAAACGGTGCGATTTTTCATACTGCGCGCGCATTACCGCAGCGCGCTGAACTACAGCGACGCGCATTTGGACGATGCCCGCAGCTCACTCAAGCGCTTGTACACCGCGCTCAGTCTGGTGGCTCCGGACAATGTCAACATTGACTGGAGTGAGCCCTATGCAACGCGCTTCAAGGCGGCCATGGATGAAGACTTCGGCACACCCGAAGCCATTGCCGTGTTGTTTGAATTGGCCGCTGAAGTCAACCGCCACCAATCTGCCCAGTTGGCCGGCTTGCTCAAAGCGCTGGGTGCTTGCCTGGGCTTGTTGCAAGGCTCACCGGCGGCTTTTTTAAAGGCCGGCGCTACGCTAGCCGACGCCAGCATTGCAGGCTTGATCGCCGAACGTGCGGCAGCCAAGCAAGCCAAAGACTTCGCCGGCGCTGACCGCATCCGCCAGGATCTGCTTGCGCAAGGCATCGTGCTCAAAGACTCACCCGCCGGCACCACCTGGGAGGCCAAGTCATGAAAACGCCCGCCAAAATCGGCCCGGCCACAGTTCAGCTGGTACAAGCCCAGACGCCAGCGCTGAGCTTGCCCGCCTACTGGGATGAAGCCTGCAAGTACCTGGTCAAAAAAGACCGCGTGATGAAGCGCCTGATACCGCAATTCGGCGCGGTCGGCCTGCAGTCCCGCGGTGACGCCTTTGTCACGCTGGCGCGCAGCATTGTTGGCCAGCAGATTTCGGTGAAAGCAGCGCAAAGCGTCTGGAGCCGATTTGAGCTGCTGCCCAAAAAAATGACCCCGGCCAATGTGCTCAAGCTCAAGGTCGATGACATGCGCGCCGCCGGTCTGAGCGCGCGCAAGGTGGAATACCTGGTGGACCTGGCGCTGAACTTTGACGGTGGTGCAGTGCACGTCAAAAACTGGGAGACCATGGACGACGAGGCCATCATTGCCGAGCTGATCGCCATTCGCGGTATCGGTCGCTGGACGGCCGAGATGTTCCTTATTTTTCACCTGATGCGCCCGAACGTGCTACCGCTGGACGATGTCGGGCTGATCAACGGCATCAGCAAGTCTTATTTCTCCGGTGAATCCGTCAGCCGCAGTGATGCGCGCGAAGTCGCCGGCGCCTGGGCGCCTTACTGCACCGTGGCAACTTGGTATATTTGGCGCTCGCTGGACCCCTTGCCGGTGGCTTACTGAGCCTTGCAATCGCTGACTTCGCGTGATCTGATTCAAACCCTGAACAACAAAGTTCCAAGGCCATGGCTAAAAAAACCTTCCTAGATTTTGAGCAACCCATCGCCGACCTGGAGGTCAAAATCGAAGAGCTGCGTTACGTGCAGACCGAGTCGGCCGTTGATATCTCCGACGAGATCGACCAGCTTGCCAAAAAAAGCCAGCAACTGACCAAAGACATCTACAGCGATCTCTCGCCCTGGCAGATCACCAAGATCGCCCGTCACGCCGAGCGGCCCTACACGCTGGACTACATCACCGAAATATTCACCGACTTTGTTGAGCTGCACGGCGACCGGCATTTTGCAGATGACTTGAGCATCGTGGGGGGTCTGGCGCGTTTTAACGGCAGCGCCTGCATGGTGCTGGGTCATCAGAAAGGGCGCGACACCAAAGAACGCGGTCTGCGCAATTTCGGTATGACCAAGCCCGAGGGCTACCGCAAGGCCTTGCGCCTCATGAAGACCGCAGAAAAATTCAAGCTGCCGGTGTTCACCTTTGTGGACACCCCTGGCGCCTACCCCGGCATTGACGCCGAGGAGCGCGGCCAGTCTGAAGCCATAGGCCGCAATATTTTTGAAATGGCGCAACTCGAAGTGCCCATCATCACCACCATCATCGGCGAAGGCGGCTCCGGCGGCGCGCTGGCCATCTCGGTGGCTGACCAGGTGGTCATGTTGCAGTACTCCATTTACTCGGTCATCAGCCCTGAAGGCTGCGCTTCTATTCTTTGGAAAACATCAGACAAAGCCGAAGTTGCCGCCGACGCCCTCGGTATCACCGCCCACCGGCTCAAAGCCATGGGTGTGATCGACAAGATCGTCAACGAACCTGTGGGTGGCGCGCACCGCGACCACAAGCAGATGGCCGCTTTCCTCAAGCGCGCACTCAATGACGCCTTCCGCCAGGTCAGTGACCTGAAGGTCAAGGAACTGCTGGACCGCCGCTACGAACGCCTGCAAAGCTATGGCCGGTTCACCGACACCAAAGCCGAAGCCAGGTAAGCCCGCAGGCCCTGTTGCGGCCAACCCCGCGTTAGCGGCATTGGCAGGATTTTCTGCACCGCTTTCTTGGCCGCTGGCCATCGCTTACAGCGGCGGCGCCGACTCCACCGCCTTGCTGCTGGCGGCGTGCAATTGGCGGCCGGGGCAAGTCAGCGCCATTCATGTTCACCACGGTCTGCAGGCCGCCGCCGATAACTTTGCCGCGCATTGCAGCGCAGTGTGCGCTGGCCTGGGCGTGCCGCTGCACATCGCCAGGGTCGACGCCCGTCACCAAAGCGGCCAGAGCCCGGAAGACGCTGCCCGCAATGCCCGCTACAGCGCGCTGGCCGATGGCGCCCAGGCGCTGGGCGTGCAGTCAGTGCTGCTCGGTCAGCATGCAGACGACCAGGTTGAGACTTTGCTGCTGGCCCTCAGCCGTGGTGCGGGCCTGGCGGGCTTGTCTGCCATGCCTGCGACCTTTGAGCGCAGTGGCATGCTGTTCGCCAGGCCCTTGCTAGAGGTGCCGGCCGCCAGCCTGCGCGCCTGGTTGCTTGCGCAAGAACACACCTTTGTGGAAGATCCCAGCAACTCGGACGAGCGCTATACGCGCAACCTGATCCGCGCCCGCTTGTTGCCGGCGCTGCAAGAGGCTTTTCCGGCATTCAGGTCCACCTTTGCGCGCAGTGCCGCCCATGCCGCGCAAGCGCAAAGCCTGCTTGACGAAGTGGCTGCGCAAGACTTGGCACTGATTGGCCAGCCACCGGCCATCGCGGCGCTGCAAGCTCTGTCCAGGCCACGCCAGGCCAATGTGCTGCGCCACTGGCTGCGCATGGCGCACGGCGCAACACCCAGCACAGCGCAACTTGAGCAACTGCTGGACCAGATTGGCGCTTGCACCACCCGCGGCCACCGCATCCACCTCAAGGTGGCCACGGGCCATGTGCAGCGTGTCCATGGGCACTTGCAGTGGGATGGCCCCATATAATTAGAGGCTTTGCAAACCAAGCCAGTGCTTGGTAAGGGCGCTGTACCGGCCGCACTCCGGTTAATCGGGCCGGTCAATTGGGCCGGTCAATCGGCTTAACTTGGCCAACTATTTTTTTGACTGATATTTTTCAATGGCTTTGATCGTTCACAAATACGGCGGCACCTCGATGGGCTCGCCCGAGCGCATCCGCAACGTGGCTAAACGCGTTGCTAAGTGGGCCCGCGCCGGCCACCAGATGGTGGTGGTGCCCAGCGCCATGAGCGGCGAAACCAACCGCCTGCTGGGCCTGGCCAAAGAACTCGCACCCGCCGGCCAAGACGACGCTCACAGCCGCGAACTCGACGCCCTGGCCGCCACCGGCGAGCAGGCCTCCAGCGCCTTGCTGGCCATCGCGCTGCAAGCTGAGGGCATGCCGGCTGTCAGCTACGCCGGCTGGCAAGTCAGCATCAAGACCAACAGCGCCTTCA
>JBIKHX010000139.1:0-5680 GCA_044361945.1 Polaromonas sp.
TATCTGGCGCAGAACCTGCAAGTCTGGGAGCAGGGCCGGTTTATCCGCTTTCACGGACTGGCCCAATGGCTGGGTTGGATGTGGCCGTTTGCGGCCTTGACCTACGTGATCATGCGCTTGTGCCGGCCTGAGCAGGCGCCGGGCGCCTCGCGCCCGTAAAATCAAGGCATGACTCTTGTGACACCTTTGCCTTCAGATGGCAGCGCAGCGCTGGCATCTTATTACCAGCGCCATGTTTTCTTTTGTTTGAATGAGCGCAGTAACGGCCAAAATGCCTGCGCGCATCACGGGGCGCAAGCCGCGTTTGACCATTGCAAGTCGCTTGTCAAAGACGCAGGCTTGAGCGGTCCCGGCCAGGTGCGCGTCAACAAGGCCGGATGCCTGGACCGTTGCGCTGCCGGCCCGGTGCTGGTGGTGTACCCGGAGGCGGTCTGGTACAGCTACGTCGATGCGCATGACATTGACGAAATTGTTCAATCGCACCTTCAAAATGGTCAGGTGGTGGAGCGCTTGCTGACGCCGCCGGATCTGGGCCGCTGAAGCTTGGCCGCCACGAAGGCCTGGTTTTGAACGCTCAAACACAAAAAATCATGATCCAAGGCCAGGCGGGCCGGATCGAAATGGCCCTGGACGAGCCCGCCACCACCGCCAAAGGGGTGGCCGTGATTGCCCACCCGCACCCCTTGTTTGGCGGCACCATGGACAACAAGGTGGTGCAAACATTGGCCCGCGCTTTCACCCAGTGTGGCTGGACAGCGGTCCGGTTTAATTTCCGGGGCGTGGGCGGCAGCGAGGGCAGCCATGACGAAGGCCGCGGCGAACTCTTGGACATGCTGTCCGTGGTCCGGCATGTCGCACCGGCCGGGCGATTGGCGTTGGCGGGTTTTTCTTTCGGCGCCTTTGTCACCTCACACGCTTTGGCCGCGCTTGGGCAAGAGCGTGAAATCGACAGCCTGGTGCTGGTGGGTACCGCCGCCAGCCGGTTTGCGGTGGCGCCTGTCCCGAGCCAGGCGCATGACAAAACTTTGGTGATCCACGGCGAGAGCGATGACACGGTGCCCTTGGCCAACGTGCTCGACTGGGCCCGCCCCCAATTCCTGCCGGTCACGGTGGTGCCGGGGGTCGGTCATTTCTTTCATGGACAATTGCCCTTATTAAAGAGCCTGGTGGTGCGTCACTTGAGCTGAAACCGTGACGGCACGCAGCCCAGTTTTTGTCCCACGAGGGCGAACCTTCTTGTTGAAGAAATAAAACCCATGCCCCGATTCACACGCGTGCTGGCCGCCCTTGCCAGCTTTTTTGTTTTTTGTGCAACGCTGACGCAGCTTGCCCCGGTGCTTGCCCAGCAAGTTCAGCCGCCAGAGGTGGCTGCGCGTGCATACCTGGTGCTGGACATCACGGCCAACCAGATTCTGGCGGCCAAAGACATCGACACACCGATCGAGCCGGCGTCGCTGACAAAGCTGATGACGGCCTACCTGGTGTTTGATGCGCTGAGAGCCAAAAAAATAGACCTGAAGCAAACCTTGGGGGTGAGCGAGCGCGCCTGGAAAATGCCGGGTTCGCGCATGTTCATCGACCCTAAGATGAAAGTGCCGGTTGAAGATCTGATCAAAGGCATGATCGTCCAGTCAGGCAATGACGCCACGGTGGCGCTGGCCGAGGGCGTGGGCGGCACTGTCGAGCGCTTTGTGCAGATGATGAACGAGCGCGCCAAGATGTTGGGCATGAATTCCACCAGCTTCACCAACCCCGAAGGTTTGACCGAGCCCGGCCACAGCACAAGCGCACGAGATTTGAGCCTGCTGGCAACCCGGCTGCTGCAGGATTTTCCTGACTACACCGGCTACTATGCGCTGAAAAAATACCGGTACCCGGGCACACCTGCCGCCAACGACAGCAACCGCAACTTGTTGCTGTTTCGCGATCCTTCAGTCGACGGCCTCAAAACCGGCCACACAGCGGCAGCGGGTTTTTGCATGATCGCCACCGCCAAGCGTGAGGTTCCCGGCCTGGGTGCTCAGGGTGCGCAGGGAAATCGCCGCCTCATGGCCATTGTCCTGGGCGCCGCCAGCGAAAACGCCCGGGCCACCGAGGCGCAAAAACTGCTTAACTGGGGCTATACCGCGTTTGAAGTGGTCAAGCTGTTCGACGCAGCGCAACCGGTGGTGTCCCCTCCGGTCTGGAAAGGTAAGTCCAATGTAGTCAATTTGGGCCGTCCAGAAGCCATCGTGGTGGCGGTACCTGCTGGCAGTGGCGCCAAGCTCAAAACGCAGGTGGTCCGGCCTAACCCCCTGGTCGCCCCGTTCCGGCGCGGCCAGGCGATTGGCACGCTCAGGGTCACTGCGGCCAATGAAGTGGTGGTGGCCGAAGTGCCCTTGCTGGCGCTGGAGGCCGTCGACGAGGCCGGCGTGCTGGGGCGCGCCTGGGACTCGATCCGCTTGTGGATCAAGTAACTGCCGGCTGCTTTGGCGGCGGCAAGGCCTTGATTTGCATGCCTTATCCCGGCCTGCTACACTCATAGGCTTTTCCGGAAATTCCGGAGGGATTTACGTTTTTCCGGTTTTTCACGTGCCAGGCACGGTGGAGCCGGGTCAGTTAGATATCAGACGTTGAGGGACGTTTTTAAATGCCAACCATTAACCAGCTAGTGCGTCAGGGGCGCGAAGTCGAGAAAGTCAACTCGAAAAGCCCCGCGATGCAAAACTCTCCGCAGCGCCGCGGCGTGTGCACCCGTGTGTACACCACGACGCCTAAGAAACCAAACTCTGCTCTGCGTAAAGTCGCCAAAGTGCGCCTGACCAACGGGTTCGAGATCATCTCCTACATCGGCGGCGAAGGCCACAACCTGCAGGAACACAGCGTGGTGCTGGTTCGTGGCGGTCGTGTCAAGGACTTGCCAGGTGTTCGTTACCACATCGTGCGTGGCTCGCTTGACTTGCAGGGCGTCAAAGACCGCAAGCAATCGCGCTCCAAGTACGGCGCGAAAAAGCCAAAGGCCAAATAAGCCCGGCCGGCTCGGCCCGCGAAAGCAGTGTCCGCGCCAGAAGCGCTTGCAAATGGTTTGCAGATGTCTTCAAAAAAACAAGGTGCTCCCTTCGTCCCGGCAGGGCGTTGAGAGCGAAGTGACCCAAGCGCAAATAGTTGTGCCGGTCGAGTAAGTGAGAGTTAACTAACTCTCGCGGCGTTGCCCCAGGATTTCCTGGAGTGGTGCCAACTGAAGCAAAGAGGTGAAAAAATGCCACGTCGTCGCGAAGTCCCTAAACGTGAAATTCTTCCTGATCCAAAATTTGGCGATGTCGATCTCGCCAAATTCATGAACGTGATCATGCAAGGCGGTAAAAAAGCCGTCGCCGAGCGCATCATTTATGGCGCGCTCGAATTCATCGAGAAAAAGAACCCCGGTAAAGATCCGCTGGAGGCTTTCCATATGGCCATCGGCAACATCAAGCCCATGGTTGAAGTGAAGTCCCGCCGTGTCGGTGGTGCCAACTACCAGGTGCCGGTTGAAGTTCGCCCAGTGCGCCGTATGGCTTTGGCCATGCGCTGGCTCAAAGAGGCTGCCAAAAAACGTGGTGAAAAATCCATGTCTTTGCGTCTGGCCAATGAGCTGATGGAAGCAACCGAAGGTCGTGGCGGCGCCATGAAAAAGCGTGACGAAGTTCACCGCATGGCCGAAGCCAACAAGGCCTTCAGCCACTTCCGCTTCTAAAGTCGACGTGCGTGTTGGCTGCAGGAATTTGACGCGTTGACAGCTGGCCCCCGGCGCACTGCGTGCCGGGCCCGCAAGTTCTAGCCACCAATCCCTGCCGGCTGTCAATGCAAAGTGCCACTGGCACTCGCGCAGTGAAAACATGCGCCATGTTTTTAGTTATCTCTTATTCGTTTGGCGAACTGAAAGTAATTTATGTCCCGCGCTACACCCATTAAAAATTACCGCAACATCGGTATTTCCGCGCACATTGACGCCGGCAAGACCACCACCACCGAGCGCATTTTGTTTTACACCGGCGTGAGCCACAAAATTGGAGAAGTCCATGATGGCGCCGCCACCATGGACTGGATGGAGCAAGAGCAAGAGCGTGGCATCACGATCACCTCGGCTGCCACCACTTGTTTCTGGAAGGGCATGGACTCGTCCTACCCTGAGCACCGCATCAACATCATTGATACCCCGGGCCACGTTGACTTCACCATTGAAGTCGAGCGCTCGATGCGCGTGCTTGACGGCGCCTGCATGGTTTACTGCGCAGTGGGCGGCGTGCAACCGCAGTCCGAGACCGTCTGGCGCCAGGCCAACAAATACAAAGTGCCGCGCCTGGCCTTTGTGAACAAGATGGACCGCACAGGTGCCAATTTCTTCAAGGTTGTCGAAGGCATGAAGCTGCGCCTGAAAGCCAGCCCTGTGCCCATGGTGATCCCCATCGGCGCTGAAGAAAGTTTCACTGGCGTGGTCGACCTGATCATGATGAAAGCCATCATCTGGGATGAAGCTTCGCAAGGCATGAAGTTCGAATACCGCGAAATTCCACCTGAATTACTGGCGTCAGCCAAAGAGTGGCGCGAAAAAATGGTTGAGGCCGCCGCTGAAGCCAATGAAGAGCTGATGAACAAATACCTCGAAGAGGGCGACCTTTCCGAAGAAGAAATCAAGTTCGGCATTCGCACCCGCACCATCGCCAGCGAAATCCAGCCCATGTACTGCGGCTCGGCTTTCAAGAACAAGGGTGTGCAGCGGATGCTGGACGCCGTGATCGACTTCATGCCGGCCCCTATCGACATCCCGCCTGTGACTGGCACGGACGATGACGAGGCACCGGTGAGCCGCAATGCGGATGACGGCGAGAAATTCTCGGCCCTGGCTTTCAAGCTCATGACCGACCCGTTTGTGGGCCAGCTCACTTTCGTGCGCGTTTACTCGGGCGTTCTGAAAAAGGGCGACACCGTTTACAACCCGATCAAAGGCAAGAAAGAGCGTATCGGCCGTATCGTTCAGATGCACGCTAATGAGCGTCAGGAAGTCAGCGAAATTGTGGCTGGCGACATCGCCGCCTGCGTGGGCCTGAAAGACGTGACGACTGGCGAAACCCTGTGCGATCCGGACGCCATCATCATGCTCGAGCGCATGGTGTTCCCTGAGCCTGTGATTGCGCAGGCAGTTGAGCCCAAGACCAAAGCTGACCAGGAAAAAATGGGTATCGCTTTGCAGCGTCTGGCTGCAGAAGATCCGTCTTTCCGCGTCAAGACCGACGAAGAATCCGGTCAGACCATCATCGCCGGCATGGGCGAGTTGCATCTCGAGATCATCGTGGACCGCATGAAGCGCGAATTCGGCGTTGAGGCCAATGTCGGCAAGCCGCAAGTGGCTTACCGCGAAACCATCCGCAAGACCGTGGAAGATGCCGAAGGCAAGTTCGTTCGTCAGTCCGGTGGTAAGGGCCAGTACGGCCACGTGGTTCTGAAGATCGAACCCAACGAGCCGGGCAAGGGCATTGAGTTCATCGACGCCATCAAGGGCGGTGTGGTGCCACGCGAATACATTCCTGCGGTTGAAAAAGGCATCCACGAAGCAGTGACCACGGGCGTGCTCGCTGGTTACCCGGTGGTCGATGTCAAAGTCACGCTGCACTTCGGCTCGTACCACGACGTGGACTCGAACGAGTTAGCCTTCAAGATGGCT
>JBIKHX010000140.1:0-5679 GCA_044361945.1 Polaromonas sp.
GCCGTAACTGTCTTGCCGCTGGTTGCTGATCGGTGAGAGGAACTGGTGCATCAGGTAACCGTGCGCGCAATGCAGCTCTATGGCGTCAATGCCCAGCGCATCGGCTCTTTGGGCGGCCGCTACAAATTCAGCTGTGATGCGGGCAATATCTTCCACCGACAGGGCATGCGGTGCAGGTTCGTGGGGCGCATGCGGCAGCGCGCTGGGGCCGACCGTGAGCCAACCGCCATCGGCAGGGGAAAGCAGGGTGCCGCCTTCCCAGGGCACGGCGCTAGAAGCTTTTCGCCCGGCGTGGTTGAGTTGAATACACACCGGCACGGGCGGTGCCAGCCGGCGCGCGCGCGCCAGATTTTCGCCCAGCGCCTGCGCCGTGGCATCGTCCCACAGGCCCAGGCAGCTCGGGCTGATGCGGCCTTCCGGCGATACGGCGGTGGCCTCCAGCGTGACCATGGCCGCGCCGCTGTTGAGCAACTGGCCCCAGTGCATCAGGTGCCAGTCATTCGCCAGACCTTGGGTGCTGGCGTATTGGCACATGGGGGCCACCACGATGCGGTTGGCCAGGGTCAGTGCGCCCCGGGGCGCCTCAAAAGTAAAGGGTGTGAATAAAGCGCTCAATTGCTGTTCCAGGTGAATAGAGGTGATTGCGCCGCGCCGGGGCGTTGCTGCCGGATAATTGCAAAGCCAAAGGATGCCACAGATGTTGTTTTTACTTTCACCCGCCAAATCTCTAGATTACGAAACCCCCGCCGGGGCGCTGCCGCACACCTTGCCCGGGTTCCCGGCGCAGTCGGCTGAACTGATCGGGGTGCTCAAGAAAAAATCACCCCAGCAGATCGCCGAGCTGATGTCGCTTTCAGACAAGCTGGCCGGCCTGAACGTGGCCCGCTACGAAGCCTGGTCGCCCAAGTTCAGCGCCAGTAACTCCAAGCAGGCCGTACTTGCCTTTAACGGCGATGTGTACGAAGGCCTGGACGCCAAAACACTCAAGCCCGCGCAGCTTGAATGGGCGCAAGAGCATGTTTGCATTTTGAGCGGCTTGTACGGCGTGTTGCGCCCGCTCGACTGGATGCAGCCCTACCGGCTTGAGATGGGCACGGCCTTGTCCACCACCAAGGGCAAAAACCTGTACCAGTTCTGGGGCAGTCAAATCGCCGATTACCTCAATGAGCGTGCCGCTGCAGAGGCGGTGCCCGTCATCGTCAACCTGGCCAGCGAAGAGTATTTCAAGGCGGTCGACAAAAAAGCGCTCAAGCCGCGCGTGGTGAACTGCGTGTTTGAAGAGCACAAGGCCGGCAAGTACAAGATCATCAGCTTTATGGCCAAGCGCGCACGCGGGCTGATGGTGCGCTACGCCATTGAAAACAAACTCAGCAGCGTGAAAAAGCTGGAATCCTTTAACCTTGAGGGCTATCAATTCACAGCCGACGTGTCCACGCCGGAGCGTCTGGTGTTCCGTCGCCAGAGCACCTAATGCGGCCCCGCCTTCCATGAACATGCCCGCCACAATGGTCTCTGACATCACACCCGCCTTGCGCAGCTGGATGGCCGCTCAGCAAGCCGCCGGCTTTGGCGCGCCCGAGGTGATGCAAGGGCTGATCGACGCCGGCTGGAGCGAAGCCGTGGTCGCTTACCTGTCAGCGCCGCCTTCGGCTCTCAATGCTGCCACGGCCCCCATGGCCCCGGCGCCTATGCCTTTGCCCAAAGCGATGCCCTTGCCTGTGCACGCCGGCGAGCGACTATCGCTGGACGCCGGTGACTGCCAGGTGCAAACCGTCTTGGTCGGGCAGCAACCCCCGCTGGTGGTGTTCGACGATTTTTTGAGCGACGAGGAATGCCGCGCCTTGATTGAATTGGCCGCGCCGCGCATGTCGCGCTCACTCACGGTGGACGTGCAGACTGGCGGTGAAGAAACCCACCAGAGCCGCACCAGCCAGGGCATGTTTTTTGAGCGCGGTGAGAGCGAGCTGGTCAGCCGCATCGAGGCGCGCATTGCGCACCTCTTGGGCTGGCCTGTGCAAAACGGCGAAGGTCTGCAAGTGCTGCGCTACGAGGCGGGCGCTGAGTACCTGCCGCACTTTGACTACTTTGACCCGGCTGCGCCCGGCACGTCCGCCATCTTGCAGCGCGGCGGCCAGCGCGTGGCCACGTTGATCATGTACCTGCATGAGCCCGAAGCGGGCGGTGCCACGGTCTTTCCGGATGCCGCCTTGAGCGTGCTGCCCAAGCGCGGCAGTGCGGTTTTTTTCAGCTACAGCCTGCCCCACCCCGACAGCCTGACCTTGCACGGCGGCGCGCCGGTGCTCAGCGGTGAGAAATGGATCGCCACCAAGTGGCTGCGCGAGCGCGAGTTCTTTTAATTATTTTTCCTTCTTGATGAACACACCCGAACAATCCGCACTTGGCAAACCCTCGGCCTACGCCGACCAGTACGACGCCTCTTTGCTTTTCCCGATTGCGCGCGCCGTCAAACGGCAGGAGATCGGCGTGGGCGCGCAGCCGCCATTTTTTGGCGCCGACATGTGGACCGCCTACGAGCTGAGCTGGCTCAACCAGCGCGGCAAACCGCAAGTGGCACTGGCGCAATTGGTGGTGCCTTGCGAGACGCCCAACATCGTCGAAAGCAAGTCCTTCAAGCTCTACCTCAACAGTTTTAACAACAGCCGCTTTGCGGATGCTGCCGACGTGCTGGCCCGTCTGCGCACTGACTTGAGTGAAGCCGTCGGGCGCGGTGCGACCGCGGCCGGCGCTGCCTCGGTTGGCGTAAAGCTCTTGCTGCCAGACATGTTTGACCGCGAACCGCTGCAAGAACTCGACGGCCTGAACCTGGACCGGCTGGACGTGGAGTGCAGCCGCTACACACCCGCGCCTGATTTGTTAAACGCTGCTTTTGACGAAGCGCCCGTGAGCGAAGTGCTCACCAGCCATTTGCTCAAAAGCAATTGCCTGGTGACCGGCCAGCCCGACTGGGGCAGCGTGCAGATCAGCTACAGCGGCCCGCAGATCGAGCAAGAAGGCCTGCTGCAATACCTGGTGAGCTTTCGCAACCACAACGAGTTTCATGAGCAATGCGTCGAGCGCATCTTCATGGACATCTGGACGCGCTGCAAACCCGCCAAGCTGGCAGTGTTTGCGCGCTACACGCGGCGCGGCGGGCTGGACATCAACCCCTTTCGCACCAGCTACCCGCAGGCCCTGCCGCCGGCGGTGCGCACGGCGCGGCAGTGAAGCTGGCCAACGTGCCTGTACTTTCGGCTTTCAAGTCATCCAGTCTTCAAGTTTCAAGCCCGGTACCCGCTTGAAGTGTCGTGTGTTGTGGGTCACCAAGGGCAGGCCCAGCGCCAGTGCGTGCGCGGCGATTTGAGTGTCCATGTCGCCAATGGGTTGCCCGGTTTGCTGAAGGTGGGCGGCAATTTCTCCATACCGGTCTGCGGCCTCCAGCGTCCATGGCAAAACGGGCAACTCATTGAGCAGCAAATCAATGGTTCGGCGGCGTTTGTCATCGGCTTGCAGCAGTGCCAGCCCAAACCGTGTTTCGGCGCGGGTGATGGCGGAGATGGCGACCTCCTGCTTTTTGAGCGCCGCCAACATGCGCTTTTGTAGCGCGGCAGAGCTGTTGCGTGCAAAGTAGCCCAGGATGTTGGTATCGACCAAGTACTTGATCACTTGCGGGCCTTGGTTTTGGCGGTGCTTGGCTTTTCCCAGTCCGCAAACGGATTTTTCGGTGGATTGTTTTGCCGGCTGGCATCCGACAAAAAGTTGTCGGGCAATGGGTTCTCTGCAATGGCTGCCATCAGCGCATCCAGCCGCCGCTGACGCAATGCTTCCGTGTCCTTGGGCTTGAGCGTGATCTCTCCCGTCACCTCGTTGCGGGCAATCCACATTTCATCGACATCTACGCGAAATGCCTTGGGCAAGCGAATAGCCTGGCTGTGGCCGTTGGTAAAAACTTTGGCGGTAGCGAGCATGGCACCCTCCTTAGAATGTATACATGAAAACGTAGCTACTTTATCACCACCCAAGTCATTCAGTCAAAGACGGTGTTGCGCACGAATGCCTCACCAGTCCCAATTTGGGACCACAATGCCAGCATTGTTGGGAACAACCGGGTCGTATTCAACATCGCAGGGAACAAATATCGGCTCATCGTCGCCTTTGCTTATCGGATGCAAATTGCCTACATCAAGTTTGTGGGCACGCATGCCGAATACGACAAGGTCGATGCTGCCTCAGTGGATCAGTCGTGAGCGTTAAGGAGAGAACCATGGAAATCACCCCCATCCGGACAGAGTCTGATTACCGCGCAGCACTGCGCGTCGTGTCACAGCTGATGGATCAAGATCCATTGCCTGACACACCCGAAGGCGAACGCCTTGATGTGCTCTCGACCTTGATTGAGGCCTATGAGCGCAAGCACCATCCGATTGATTTGCCAGACCCTGTGGAGGCCATTAAGTTCCGTATGGACCAAGCGGGACTGTCGATCAAAGATCTTGAGCCGATGATCGGTCAGCCAAACCGTGTTTATGAAGTGCTCAACCACAAACGCCCCCTCACACTGCGCATGATCCGAAACTTGAACAAAGGCTTGGGCATCTCCGCTCAAGTTCTCATCACAGACAACGCCAAGCCAACCGGGAAACTTGCCGTTGACGCTTGAACCGGCGTGAGATCAGCGGTTGTCCTTTGACTTCACCCGAAGTTTGGGCTTGCTCGGCGCTGCAGGCAATCTTCCCGCCCTCTTTGGCGGAAGTGCTTGAGCGTGTCCGCACAGGGAAAGAACAGGTGCATTCCGCTGCTGACGTGAGAAGAAACCTTGGAAGTGAAAAACCTAAAAGCTAAATTGCTGGCCAACCCCGCCGTTCGCCAAGCCTATGACGCACAAGCGCCCGAGTTTGAGCTGGCCCGTGAACTGATTGCAGCACGCACGCAAGCGGGCTTGACGCAAGGCGATGCGGCCGCTCTCATGGGTACGACCCAAAGCGTGGCGGCACGCATCGAAAGTAGCAGGGGCACGCCATCTATGCGACCTCGATATTCGCGTTAACCATCTAAACATTGTTTAAAGCTGAACTTTTAAGTCCGGAAAGTATGTCGTCACCGGGTTATCTACGGAATCTGGATCATCTAGCGCTCTTCTAACTTGGTTGCCGATTTCAGCGCGGTAAGTGTCGATTTTTGGAACCAACGCGTAAATGTCAGATGTGTCGATCTTGATCGTTCTGATTTGATTCAAGTCGAAAGGGATTCTGTCTGCGGCTCGAATTAACTGCACAACAGGCAACCTAGCTGCATGCCGGATGGCCAACTCGTAGAAAACGTTCGGGTTGTGAAATGACAAATCGGCGATCACTAACCTTGACCGGAGGAGATACTCCATGATTTGCTTAGTGATCGTTCCGGGCTTGTCAATAGCATCGGCACGTATCACTCTAAGTCCGAGATTTTCCAATGCCGGCTCAACAATAGATCCTAAAAATAAGTCTGAGTGCTTTCTCTGTTCGCTCCCGTCTTCTCCAATTGGCGTGATGTAAAAGCAAGTAGTGCTGAACTCTGCGTGCTCTGCCGTGACAAGAGCGCCGGTTGATTTTGCCAAACCGTATGAAATAGTTGGAGCAGTACTTCTTTGTCCAATTGATGCAGAACTGGATGGAAGCGAGTCAAGCAGATGATCAACTGTCA
>JBIKHX010000141.1:0-5666 GCA_044361945.1 Polaromonas sp.
CAGGCCCGTCAGGGCGACGGCGGCGGTGAGTGCCTTGAGGGTAAAACGACGTTGCATGTGATGCTTCTCCGGGTGGGTTGAATGGGTTTTTCGCTGGGATCAAGCCGCTCAAAAAGGCTTTTACTCAGCGATGAACCGATTCTGGAGAAGGATGTGCAAGCTGGAAATACGCCGGGTGGCGTACATGCGTGCGCCCCGATGCAAGATCAGCGGCCGGGGGTTGCGCTTATTCAGGCCTGTCTTCAGGCGCAGACTCGTTGGCCTGCGAAGCGCTCAAGCCGTCACGGCTGATGGCAAACAGATCCCAAGCCGCCATGAACATAGCCGCAATGACCGGCCCGATCACAAAGCCGTTCAGCCCGAAAAGCGCCATGCCGCCGATGGTGGAAAGCAGCACCACGTAGTCGGGCATTTTGGTGTCTTTGCCGACCAATAAAGGTCTCATGACATTGTCAACAAGGCCGATCACCAACACGCCGAAGGCCGCAAGCACCACCCCTTCAAAAATTTGACCGGATATGAGGAAGTAAACCGCCACCGGCAGCCAGACCAGGGCGGCGCCCACAGCGGGCACCAGCGACAAAAATGCCATCACTGTTCCCCACAGCACGGGGGCATGAATGTCCAGCAACCAAAAAATCAAGCCGCCCAGAGCACCCTGCATCATGGCCACGGCGATATTGCCCTTGACGGTGGCCCGGATGACGGTGGTGAACTTGCCGGCCAAATCGCGCTTGATGTGCGCCTGCAAGGGCAGCTGGTGGTTCATGCGGGCGACCAGCGATGCGCCATCACGCAGAAAGAAAAAAAGCAAATACAGCATGATGCAAAAGCTGGCCAAAAACTCAAATGTGTTCTGCCCAATGCCCAGCGCTTGGGTGGCCAGAAACTGGCTGGCGCGGCTCAACCCGGAGCTCAGGCGCTCTTGAATCAAGGCCGTATCAGTCAGTCCGAAACGGGCCAGCAGGCCGTGCACCCATTCAGGTAACAAGCCATAAAAATCTTGCAAATAGCGACTGAAGCTGGGTTTTTCTGCCTGCAAATTGCTAAACAGCAAGTTGGCTTCTTGCACCAGCATGGCGCTGACCAGGCTCAAAGGCAGGATGACCAGCAACAAAATGAGCGTCAGGGTCAACAGTGCGGCGGAGTTAAAACGCCCTGGCAAGAGACGCAGGAACCAGGCATACACCGCATAAAACAAAATCGCCATCACCCCAGCCCAGAAAACAGCGCCGTAAAAGGGGGACAGCAGCCATACAAAAGCCGCGCTGACAAAGAGCAACAAGTACAGAAAGAACTTGTCCTCAAACGATGCAGGCGGCTGGGGCTTGGATGGTTTCATGGCTGTGCTCAAGGTTAGCAAAAGGCGAGAGCAGATAAGCCCCGGGCAGCGCCGCGCATCAAACGCAGCACGCCCAAGGCAAAAGGGGTCAGCGCGCCGGAGGCGGACGCACCGAGCCTGTGGGCGCACGCCCGGCAATGTGCCGGAATGTGATGCGGCCCTTGCTCAGGTCGTAAGGCGAGAGCTCCAGCGATACCTGGTCACCCGCCAGAATGCGGATGTGGTTCTTGCGCATCTTGCCGGAGGTGTAAGCGATCAGCTTGTGGCCGTTGTCCAGCGTGACTCGAAAGCGCGAGTCGGGCAGAACCTCTTCCACCAGGCCGTGCATTTCAATGAGTTCTTCTTTCGCCATGGCTCGTCTCCTTCAAGGTAAATACAAAAAGATCGCTTGCGGTGCCGGTATCAGGCGTGGGCGGCGGTGTTGCGCTCGCCAATCCAGGCCAATGCATGCTCGGTGGCGTAATGCAAGGCCGCAGGGGCATTGTCGAACAAGGTAGAAAAGCGTGACACGCGGTCGTGCGTGGCGCTGCCTTTGCCGGAACGGATGGACACCGAGGCGGCAAAGCCGCCGTCGTCGAGCTGGGTTGCCAGAGGCGAGACCCGGTATTTGCCCACCTCGATGGGATGGAGATGATGATTCATAAACAGTGCGGTGCCCCAGCTTGGGCCGGGCACAAATAAAAAGGAAAACAAACGACTTGCAAGCAAGCCAAGGGTTCCGGTCTCCGGATGGGGCCGGAAAAGGCCGGATATAGGCACCGCTTGGGAAGTCTTAGCTAGGAAAATAGAACAGTGCTGGCAAGGTTCAGGGCTGTGTGGGCGCTGAAAACACTGTGAAGTCCGGGCTCTGAGAAGCGCCGCGCTCTTGGGGTCAGACCACTTCAAGATTTGAATTTGGAAAGGCTTGTCACAAAAAGCTGTGCGATACCGAAGTTGCCATTGTAACGGATATGGCCGGCTGGGGACGGCTAGTTCTGAAACTGCGGGTGCAACTGCTTGATACGGCTCATGGCCATGCCGGCGGCGGCGGTGCGGGTTTCTACGCCCAGCTTGGCAAAAACGCGTTCTAGGTGCTTTTTAACGGTCATCGGGCTGGTGCCCAAAATGTCGCCGATATCGCGGTTGATCTTGCCCTTGACCACCCAGTACAAGACCTCGGCCTCGCGCGCGGTGAGCTTGAAGCTCAAGCTCATAGCCTGGATGACGGTTTCGTCGGACTCCTCGCGCATGATGATCAGCCAGTCGTCGTCGCCGGTTTGCTGGTGCAAACGGAAAGTCAGCCGCTTGGCGCCCTGCTCAACGGCCAGGCGCGGCGGCTCAAGTTGCTGCTCTGCCATGGCCAGGTGGCGGCGCAGCCAGGTCAGCACGGCTTCGGGTGTTTGCGGGGCGGCGGTGCCGTAGTAGCGCTGCAACAGCTCACGGGCCAGCGAGGTTTGCCACATCAAGCGGCCGTCACTCACGCGCACGGTGATGGTGGCATAGCCAAAAGCGTCCAGCGCGTTACGGGCCTGGCGTTTTTCTCGCGCTCCCTGCAAATGCACGGCGATGCGCGCCAGCACTTCCTTAGGCTTGATCGGCTTGGTGACGTAATCCACACCACCAACTTCGAGCGCAGCCACCAGGTATTCGGTCTCGGTGAGCCCTGTCATGAAGACGATGGGTATGTGCGCTGTCGCGGGCGAAGCTTTGATGCGGCGTGCCACCTCAAAGCCGTCCATGCCGGGCATCATGGCGTCCAGCAAGATGATGTCGGGCAAGGCCTGCGCGGCGCGCTGCAAGGCGGCCTCTCCCCCGGTCGCCACCAACACGGTGTAGCCGGACTCGTCCAGCGCGTCATGCAACACAGCCAGGTTGTCGGGCACGTCGTCGACGATCAGCACCACGTCGCTGTTGGCGCGGTCCAGGGTTTGTTCTAGCGATGGGCGGCTCACTCGGCGGCTCCGGCGGGTGAGTCGAGTTGCCGGCCCATGGCCTCAAACTGAAACTGCTTGGCCAGCGTGCCCATGCCGGTCACAAAGCCGGCGCATTCGGGCTGGGCTTTTTCAATCGTGTCGAGCTGGTTCAAAATGCCGCGCACAAAGCCCAGCGAGACCATGTCGCGCAAGGCTTGAAGTTCGACGGCCGCCGGCCACACCAGCGCGCCGACCGGCGCCGCTGGCGCCGGCAAAGGGGCGGCGGGCTGGGTCAGCCAGCGCAGTTGCAACTGCCGCTCAAGCCAGTCGAGCAGCTCGCTGTGGCGCACTGGCTTGAGGATGAAGTCTTCGACGCGGATGCCGACGTCGTTGTCCAGACCTTTGTCAAAAGCATTGGCCGACACAATGGCAATGTGGGGCTGCGACTGGCCACCCAGCGCACGCAAGCGGCGTATGGTTTCCCAGCCGTCAATGCCTGGCATGGCCAGGTCCATCAGGATGACATCGGGCTGCAGGCCGGCGGCCATCAAGTCCAGGCAGTCGTGGCCGCTGGCGGCGGTGCGGATTTCAAAGCCCAGCGGCTGCAGCAGGTTGACCAGCAGCTCGCGATCGGCTTCTTCGTTGTCCACCACCAGAATGCGCCGGCGCTCGCCGGCATAGCCGTGGCGCGGCCGGCTGATGGCCGGCTCTGGCGCAGCCTGGCCCGGAGCCAGCCGCACTTCCGGCAAAAACAAACGCACACGAAACACCGAGCCAACGCCGGGGGTGCTGCTCATGGTGAGTTCGCCGCCCATCAGGTCGGTCAGCATCTTGGCAATTGTGAGCCCCAGGCCTGCGCCGGGCGCAGCCACGCCCGGGGTGTTGGCGCGGGTGAAGGGTTCAAAAATACGCTCGCGCTCGTCGTCGGACAGGCCTGGCCCGGTGTCTTCAATGTCAATCAGCGCCATCTCGCGGGCGTAGCGCACGCGCAGCGTGACATGGCCTTGCGACGTGAACTTGATGGCATTACCCAGCAGGTTAATGAGGATTTGTCGAACGCGTTTTTCGTCGGCGCGCACCACCACCGGCAGGCTGCCTTCGGTCTCAAAATGAAACTGCAAACCCTTGGCCAAGGCTTCGAGCTCAAACAGGTTGGCCATTTCACGCACGCCGTCGGCAAAGTGCATGGGCTTGACGTTGAGCGTGAGCTTGCCGGTTTCAATGCGGGCGACGTCCAAAGTGCCCTCAATCAAGGAGAGTAAATGTTCGCCGCCGCGTTTGATGACGCTCACCGCCTGGCGGCGGTGCGGCGGAATTGAGGGGTCTTCGCCCATGAGCTGCGCGTAGCCCAATATGCTGTTGAGCGGTGTGCGCAACTCATGGCTGATGGCGCTGATGTAACGACTCTTGGCCTGGTTGGCCTGGTCTGCCAGTTGCTTGGCTTGTTGCAGGGCCTCGTCGGTTTGCCGGTGCGATTCAATCTCTTGCATCAGCAAACGCGTTTGACGGTTGGACTCCTCCTGCGCCACCTGCCGGCTTTTGTGGGCCAGCACCATCCACCAGGCCACCACGCCGGCAATCACCAGCAGCGCAAAGTAGGCTTTGACAAAGCCCGAGCGCAGTGTGGCCGCAGACACGCCCACCGAATCGGCCAGGGGCCGCAATTCCTGCACATACAAAAACCCGAAAACGCCTGCCAGCACCGGCACGATGACCAGCATCAACAACAAAAAATGACCGAGGCCGGTGTCCAGGTACTGCCAGATGCTGCGCGGCAAAACCCAGCGCAAAGCGCCCGACCATTGGGCAGACAAGCTCGCTTGCGGTTTGCACATGTCGCCGCAGCGCGCGTCCAGGGTGCAGCACAACGAGCAGATCGCACCCTGGTAAGCGGGGCAATGTGCCATGTCGGGTTTTTCGTAGCTGCGCTCACAAATCACGCAGCGGCTCATGGTGTGTCCGCTCAACGCCCCCTGGCCGGCCTGCGCCTGAGCAGGCCCGGGGTCGCTGCTGCGGGCCATGTAGTAACGCCCGCCGGTGGCCCAGGCAATCAAGGGTGAAGTGAGCAGCGCCGTCAGCATGGCAATTACCGCAGAAAAAGCCTGCGCCAGCGGGCCGAACACACCCAGGTGCGCTGTCACGCCCAGCACCGAGGCCAGGCCCATGGCGCCCACCCCGACCGGGTTGATGTCATAAAGATGGGCGCGTTTGAATTCAATGCCTTTGGGCGACAAACCCAAAGGCTTGTTGATCACCAGATCGGCCACCACCGCCATCATCCAGGCAATGGCGATGTTGGAGTACAGCCCGAGCACTTCGCCCAGTGCCTTGAACACATTCATCTCCATCAGCATGAAGGCGATCAGGGTGTTGAACACCACCCATACCACGCGCCCGGGGTGGCTGTGCGTGAGGCGCGAGAAAAAGTTAGA
>JBIKHX010000142.1:0-5565 GCA_044361945.1 Polaromonas sp.
GATGACGGTCAAGGACGGACGCATCGAGCAGTCCAACTTCCATGACTACCGCCTCATGCGCCTGAATGAAATGCCCAAGGTGGTGGCGGTGATTGCGCCCTCCGGCGGGTTCTGGGGCGGCGTTGGTGAGCCTGCGCAGGCGCCGCTGGCACCGGCGCTGGCGAATGCCATCTTTGCCGCTTCGGGCAAGCGCATCCGCTCTTTGCCTCTGAAGAACCACGGACTGAGCCTGGCGCGCGCATGAGCCTTGTGGTCGGTTGGCGCATTCTGCACAGTGTGTGCATGCTGTCGCTGGCCAGTGGCTGCGCGCTTCCTGCGCTGGCGCAGGAGCGCATGCCGGCCACGGCTTGGGCTGCCACCGCCAGCGTTGAGCGCGGCCGCGTCTTGCTGGCCAACCGCCAGGACAGCGGCTGCATTTTGTGCCACACGGTGCCGGGCATGGCGGCGGGCGGCGACATCGGCCCGCCGCTGGCTGGTTTGGCCGGGCGCGCTGATGCGGCGCAAATCCGTCAGCGTATCGCGGACTCGCGCAGCATGAATCCGGCCACCATCATGCCGGCTTACTACAGCACGCAGGGCCTGCAGCGCGTGGCCGGCGTTTATGCGGGGCAAACGGTACTCAGCGGCCAGGGGCTGGAAGACATCGTGGCTTATCTGTTGGCCAATACGCGCAGCGCTCTTGCGACGCCAGAGCGCCCATGAGTCCGGCAGTTGACGCTAAGCCTGGCCTGGCATTACCGCCGCGCCGCCGCTGGCTGCAAGCGCTGGCTCGCGGCGCGCTCGGCCTGTTCGCTTGGCAGGCGTGGCCGGCGCGGGCGCAACGTATGGTGTCGGGCCAGCTGCTCAGCCTGCCGCAGATGCTGGAGCCCTTGCTGCAAGGCCGCACGGCGCAGCCGCAGGGTCTGCGGCTGGAGCTGCCGGTGCTGGCTGACAACGGCTCGCTGGTGCCCGTCAGGGTGCTGGTGGACAGCCCCATGACCGAGCAGGAACATGTCACGCATATTTATCTTTTGTCGCAGCGCAACCCGGTCACGCAGATGGCCGTGTTTCACCTCGGCCCCTGGTCGGGTCGGGCTGAAGTGAGTGCGCGCCTGCGGCTTGCAGGCTCGCAGCTGGTGGTGGCGCTGGCGCGCCGTTCAGACGGCAGCTTTTGCTACCAAAGCGCCGACGCGGTGGTGACCGAGTCCGCTTGTGTGGACGGCTCCTGACATGGCCAACGCCCGCTTGTTACTGCCCAACAGTATGGCTTCCGGCGATGTGGTCAAAGCGCGGCTGCTGGTGGAGCATCCCATGCACACCGGCTACTTGCAGGATTTGCAGGGCCGCCTGATTCCGCGCAATGTGATCTTGCGCTTGACTTGCGACTACGGCGGGCGCGAAGTGTTCCGGGTCGAGCCCTCGTCGGGCATTGCCGGCAACCCGCTGTTCGAGTTTTTCTTTCGCGTGCAGGCCCCGGGTGAGTTGTTGGTGCGCTGGGTCGATGACCAGGGCGTGGCCGGCCAACTGCGCCAGGCCGTGAACGTGCAGTTGCCCGCTGCCAGACCTGCTGGCACATGAGGGCTTGGCTGGTTTCTCTCTTTGTGCTGTTTCTGCAGGCCTTGCCGGCGCAGGCGCAACAAAAGCAGCAGCCGCAGACCCGCCATTTACCGCTGGCGCAGCTCAAGTCGGGCCTGGCCTTTGCCGGCGCAGACGTGCGCGCCTTGCAGGCCGACGAGTTTGGCAACCCGGCGCAGCTGTGGCTGGCGCGCGGCGCGCAGCGCTGGACTGAGCCGCAGGGCGCTGCCGGCCAAAGCTGCCAGAGCTGTCACGGAGACGCTCAGCAAAGCATGCGCGGCGCGGCCACGCGCTACCCGTCCATCGACATCAAGTCAGGCCAGCTGCTCAACCTTGAAGACCGCATTCGCCAGTGCCGCAGCCAGCAGCAAAAGGGGCCGGAGCTGCTCAGAGAGTCCGACGACTTGCTGGCGCTTTCATTGCATGTGAGCCGGGCCTCGCATGGCATGCCTTTGCGTGTTGACATCACGGGTCCGGCGCAGCCGCACTGGCAGCAAGGCCAGCGCCTTTTCTTGGAACGCCAGGGCCAGCTTAATTTGTCATGTGCCCAATGCCATGACCAGCATTACGGACGACGCTTGTACACCGATGCCTTGAGCCAGGGCCAGCCCAACAGCTACCCCGTGTACCGCTTGGAGTGGCAGAGCGTGGGTTCGCTGGAGCGGCGCTTGCGCAGCTGCTTTTTCGGCGTGCGTGCGGAGCAGCTGCCCTGGGGTGCGCTCGAATCGCGCCAGCTCAGTCTTTACCTGATGTGGCGCGGCGAAGGCCTGCCTTTGGAAGTGCCGGCGGTGCGCAAGTAGCGTAGAGCCGGCAGCTTTGCCAATCAGTCGGATCACAGGCGCTCGAAAATCGCTGCAATGCCCTGGCCGCCGCCAATGCACATGGTTACCAGTGCGTAGCGCCCTTGAATGCGCTCCAGCTCGTACAAGGCTTTGACGGTGATCAGCGCGCCGGTGGCGCCTATCGGATGCCCCAGCGAAATGCCGGAGCCGTTGGGGTTGACTTTGGCCGGGTCCAGACCGAGGTCGCGCGTGACTGCGCAGGCCTGCGCGGCAAACGCTTCGTTGGCCTCGATCACGTCCAGGTCCTTGACTGAGAGGCCGGCTTTTTTCAGCGCCAGTTGTGTCGCCGGCACCGGGCCGATGCCCATGTACTTGGGGTCTACGCCAGCGTGTGCATAGGCCACCAGACGGGCCAACGGTTTGATGCCGCGGGCTTTGGCGGTGGCCGCCTCCATCAGCACCACTGCGGCTGCAGCGTCATTGATGCCCGAGGCATTGCCTGCAGTGACTGTGCCGTTTTCTTTGATGAAGACGGCCTTGAGTTTGGCCATGTCTTCCAGTGTGCAGTTGGGGCGGTAGTGCTCGTCGGTGTCGTAGGCGACTTCGCCCTTGCGGCTTTTGAGCATGACCGGCACGATCTGCGACTTGAAGCGCCCGCCTTCGATGGCGCGCTGCGCACGGTTGTGGCTTTCAACGGCCAGCGCGTCCTGGTCGGCCCGTGTGATGCCCCACTTCGCGGCAATGTTCTCGGCCGTCACGCCCATGTGAATGGTGTGAAACGGGTCATGCAGCGCGCCCACCATCATGTCGACCATTTTGCTGTCGCCCATGCGCGCGCCAAAGCGCGTGGCCAGGCTGGCGTAGGGCGCGCGGCTCATGTTTTCAGCGCCGCCACCAATGGCCACGTCGGCGTCGCCCAGCAAGATGCTCTGGCTGGCCGAGATGATGGCCTGCAGGCCCGAGCCGCACAGGCGGTTGACGTTGAAGGCTGGTGTGCCTTCGGCACAGCCGCCGTTGACGGCGGCCACGCGCGACAGGTACATGTCGCGGGCTTCGGTGTTGACCACGTGGCCAAAGACCACATGGCCCACGTCTTTGCCATCAACGCCGGCGCGAGCCAGCGACTCGCGCACGACCAGCGTGGCCAGCTCGATGGGCGGCGTGTCTTTGAGGCTTGCGCCAAAGGTTCCGATGGCGGTGCGCACACCGCTGACAACAACAACTTCACGGCTCATGACGGTCTCCTCTGATTGAAATAATAGTCGCACAGTGTTGCGCGTTTTGGCTACGCAGCGCTGACAGTGTTGTTGTCTGGGTGTCTTTCTGGCAGACTGCACCGGATCGAGCTAAAATGTACAAAAAACACATTTTGTACAAAACAACAGGCCCTTATGCAATCCATCCCTTTGAGTGAGTTCCGCGCTAACGCTGCCGCCATGATCGATTTGGTCGAGCGTGGCGAGAGTGTGCGTATTCTGCGGCACGGCAAGCCGGTGGCCGAGCTGGTGCCGGTCAACCGCGACGCTACTCCGCGGCTGCCCAGCTGGAAGCGCGTGATCGAGCCCCTGCACATTCAGCGCCCTGACGGCAAAACCGGCGCGCAGCTCATTATCGAAGAGCGCGAGGCAGGCTGGTGATGCGCATCCTGATGGACACCTCGGCGCTCTACAAGCGCTACAACGCCGAAGCCGGGCGCGCCCAAGTGATGGCCGCAGGTGAGCGTGCCAGCGAGCTGGTGGTGGCTGCGCACTGCAAAACTGAAATTACCTCGGCGCTGAACCGCCAGCGCCACGACGGGTTGGTTAGCGCGCAAGAATACGCCCGCATTTTGAACGTTGTGCAGGGCGACTTTGCAGACTTCACCGTGGTGGCGCTGGACGGCCGGGTGGAGGCCCACGCCCTACAAGCCCTGGAGGGGGGCGGCCGTTTGCGCGCCATGGACGCCCTGCACATTGGCGCGGCGCGGGCCGCCCGCGTGGATCTTTTTGTCACGGCCGACCGCCGCCAGGCGCAAGCCGCCCAGGCCTTGGGCCTGACCACCGAACTCATTGAAGCGTGAACCTATGTTTTATCCCCAAGAATTTGACGTGATCGTCGTCGGCGGCGGCCATGCCGGCACCGAGGCCGCGCTGGCTGCGGCCCGCATGGGCTGCAAGACCTTGCTGCTCAGCCATAACATTGAGACGCTGGGCCAGATGAGTTGCAACCCCTCGATAGGCGGCATTGGCAAGGGCCACCTGGTCAAGGAAGTCGACGCCCTGGGCGGCGCCATGGCGCTGGCCACCGACGAGGGCGGCATTCAGTTCCGCATTCTCAACTCGAGCAAGGGCCCGGCCGTGCGCGCCACGCGGGCCCAGGCCGACCGTATTTTGTACAAGGCCGCTATTCGCCGCATGCTCGAAAACCAGCCCAATTTGTGGCTGTTCCAACAGGCGGTCGAGGACTTGCTGGTTGAATCGGACGGTAAGGGCGACCGGGTGGTCGGCGCGGTGACGCAGGTTGGCATCAAGTTCAAGAGCCGCACGGTGGTGCTGACGGCCGGCACCTTTCTGGACGGCAAGATCCATGTGGGCCTGAACAACTACGCGGCAGGGCGGGCCGGCGACCCGCCAGCGGTCTCGCTGAGTGCGCGGCTCAAAGAACTCAAGCTGCCCCAGGGCCGGTTGAAAACCGGCACGCCGCCGCGTCTGGACGGACGCAGCATCGACTTTTCTAAGTGCACCGTGCAGCCGGGCGACGGCATGCCGGGCGGCGAGGGCAGCAGCGTTCCGGTGTTCAGCTTCATGGGTGCGGGCATTGCCCACCCGCAGCAAGTGCCTTGCTGGATCACTCACACCAATGAGCGCACGCACGACATCATTCGTTCGGGCTTTGACCGCAGCCCCATGTTCACCGGCAAGATCGACGGCGTCGGCCCGCGTTACTGCCCCAGCGTCGAAGACAAGATCAACCGCTTTGCCGACAAGACCAGCCACCAGATTTTTCTGGAGCCCGAAGGCCTGACCACACACGAGATTTATCCAAACGGCATCTCAACCAGCCTGCCGTTTGACATCCAGTACGACCTGGTGCGCTCCATGGCCGGCATGGAAAACGCCCACATCCTGCGGCCCGGCTACGCCATCGAGTACGACTACTTTGACCCGCGCTCGCTCAAAAGCAGCTTTGAAACCCGTGCCATTGGCGGCCTGTTTTTTGCCGGCCAGATCAACGGCACCACCGGCTATGA
>JBIKHX010000370.1:0-2752 GCA_044361945.1 Polaromonas sp.
GCTCAATAGCTCCGGTTGATTCTGGTCGCAACTGGAACACGTTGGCAAAAAAACCAGCGCCCCGGTCTTGCGGCAGCACCTTGGAAAAATACGGCAATCGCAAGGCGGCGCTGGAAAGCGCGGGCAAGAAATGCGATTGCAAATCAGGTTCCTGCAACCCCGGGTCTGACTTGTACAAGCCGCCCACTTCCAGTGGAAAACTGGTGGCTGGGCCAGTGCCCCAGACCATGGCCTTGAACAAGGCCCAGCCCGCCTGATCCACACGACGCAGGCGGTCAAGTGTCACCCCGCCCAAGGCCCGGTGTTCGACACGAACCAGCAGGTGATCTTGCAAGCCCTGGCCGACACCGGGCAGGTCGACGCGCACCTGAAGGCCCAGGGCCCGCAGCGCCTCAGCCGGTCCAATCCCTGAGAGCATGAGCAGTTGCGGCGAATTGACCGCCCCGCCACAGAGCAAAACTTCCCGCTCAGCGCGCAAGGTAATTTTTTGGCCACGGTGCAATGTCTCGACCCCTTGAACCCTGCCGGCAGTGTCCCAGGTCAGGCCGACGGCCTGTGCCTGAGTGATCACACGCAGATTGGGACGATGCCGCGCCTGGCGTAAAAACGCGCTGGACGCACTGACACGGCGGCCTTGCCGGATGGTGAAGTCATAGGCACCGGCCCCGTGGGGCTGGGGGCCGGCAAAGTCGTCGCTGCGGGGGTGGCCGGCTTGTTGCGCTGCCTGCAAGTAAACATTAAATAAGGGGTTCTCCAAGCGACCGGCGGACACCGTCAAAGGGCCGCCACTGGCATGGAATTCACTGCCCCCTCGATGCGAGTTTTCGCTGCGCAAGAAGTAGGGCAATACGTCCTTGTAGGACCAGTTGGTCACGCCCCGCGCTGCCCAGTCGGCGAAGTCCATGGGTAAGCCACGCATGTACACCATGCCGTGAATACTGGTGGACCCACCCAGCACCTTGCCACGGGCCCATTGGGAGCGGCGCCCATTTAGCTGGGGTTCCGGCTCTGTGATGTAGGACCAGTTGGCGTAAGCTGAGCGCAGGATCAGGCCAGTCATGAGCGGCACACCTAGCAACGGGTTCCAGTCACGGCCTCCAGCCTCAATCAGCAGCACCCGGCAATCAGGGTCTTCGCTGAGCCTAGACGCCAGAACGCACCCGGCAGGCCCCGCACCTACCACCACATAGTCGGCGGCACTCTCAGGTCGGTGCATGGCATCTTTTGCGCATATTGGGTTTACCCGAATTATCGAAATGTAAGTTTGTCTCTATATTAGAACAATTGCCAACCTTAACCACCAGGAGTAAACGAATGAGTCAATTGAATCGTCGTGCCGTCATCGCAGCCACCACCGCACTGGGCGTCTCTTCTATATTGCCCGCACGGGCTTATGCCCAAAGTGTCCCTGAGATCCAGACGCTTCGTTCTACCTCCAAAGCCTGGCTGTGGGCAGCCGAGGACTATGCCAATTCGCGTGGGTTTTTTACCAAGGCCCGCGTGAAAGTCGTCAGCAATGCATCGAACCGGGGAACCAATGTGGCTGCCCTGGCGGGCTCAGGTGTGGACATCGTGCTTGGCGACCCTGGCGAGGCCTCCCGGGCGCGGGGTGAAAAACTGGCCATCAAGTCTTTTGTTTCGACCGTCAACAAATACGCCAGCAACGTGGTGTTGTCTAACGCCGTTCTCAAACGTCTTGGCATCAACGAGCAAGCGCCGGTTGACCGCAAGGCGGCGGCGCTCAAGGGCTTGCGTCTTGGCACCACCGGCCCCGGTGCTGCACCGGATGCCCTGTTTCGCTGGTTGGCGGTACAGGCCAAACTCGATCCCAATACCGATTTGCGTCTGGTTCCGTTGCAAGGTGGCGGCCCTGGCATGCTGGCGGCGTTGCAGCAAAACGTCATTGATGGGTTTTGCCTGTCGTCCCCGACCTCAGACCTGGCCGTGAAAGACCGTGACTGCGGTTACCTGTTCAACATGGCGCTCAACCCACCACCTGCCCTGAAAGAGTACAACTACATCATCGCCTCCACCAGCGAGGCTGCCTTGGCCAACAAGGACCGGCGCGAAGCTCTGGTGCGCTACACCATGGGTCTTGCCATGGCACTCAAGGAAATCAACGCCAGCCCGCCCGAGTTCCGCGCCTGGGCCGACAAGTGGTTCGAAGGACTGCCGCCCGAAATTGCCGGCACATCCTTTGAAATCAACAGCAAGATATTTTTCTCCAATCCTTTGCCCAAGGAAAGCTTCTTCCAGTCGAACGTGGACTTTCTGAACACAGTTCAGAAGACGATGAACGCTGCGCCGCTACCTGCTACCCTCACCTTCAAAGATATGTACGACACCACCGTGGCGCAAGAAGCCTTGAGCCGGCTTTGAATATGTCGGTTCAGGTGCAGGGCGTTGAGAAGCGCTATGTAAGGCGAGACCGTGAAACGGTCGCTCTGGCCCCCGTGGACTTGACCATTTCCAAAGGTGACTTTGTTGCCTTTGTTGGTCCGTCTGGCTGCGGGAAGTCCACCTTGCTCAACATGATCGCAGGGATCATCGAGCCTACTGCCGGAAAAATTCTCCACGAAGGTCAGGTGGTTCAAGGTGTCAATCAACGTGTCGGTTACATGACGCAAACCGACAGCGTTTTGCCCTGGCGCACGGTGTATGAAAACATCGAGTTGCCCCTGACTTTTCGCCCTTTCTCTGCAGCCCAAAGGCGCGAGCGGGTCGAGGCCATGATGAAAGCAGTGGATCTGAC
>JBIKHX010000143.1:0-5552 GCA_044361945.1 Polaromonas sp.
CGCCAAAGAGTTCGAGGCCAAGACAGGCACTGTCAATCAGGAAAACTATCCCAAGCAGATTGCTCAGCTCAAAACCATGGGCGTGAACGTCAAGTCCGTGCCGGACGCCGTGCGCCTGGAGTGGGCCAACTCGCTCAAGGACTGGCCACAAGCCATGGCGACCGACCTCGATGCCAAGGGCCTGCCAGGCACGCAGGTGCTGAAGATCACTTTGGAAGAAGCTGAAAAGCTGGGCCACAAATGGCCAGTGCGCTACGTGATCAAGTAAAGCCAAGAGCCCGATGCTGACAAAATTCAACGACTGGGTCACCAAGGCCCTGATGGTGGCTGCCGCCATCCTGGCCTTCATGTTGTGTTTCCTGGTTGTGGCCGATGTCAGCGGGCGGGTGCTTTTCAACAGCCCGATCAAGGGCACGCCCGAGATCATCTCGCTGTCCATCGTGATCATTTGCTTTCTCCAGTGCGGATTCGCCATCCGTTCCGGGGGCATGCTCAATGTGGACACGCTGGTGGTGCGCTTTTCGCCCAAGGTGCAGAGCTGGCTGGCCGTGTGGGGTGCTGTTGCCGGTTTATTTTTCTTCGGTGTGATCTGCTACGGCATGCTGGGTGGTGCTGCGCATGCCTGGGCCTCCGGTGAATACGAAGGCGAAGGCGCGTTGCGCGTGCCGGTCTGGCCCGCCAAGTTCGTGATCGTGCTCGGTTGCAGCCTGGCCTGCCTGAGCTACCTGATCTTGATACTGCAAAACTTCCAGCATGCCTTGCGGGGCGAGTTGCCAGTGAAGTCCTCCAGCCAACACTGAGCGAGAAAATTGATGTTTGATCCCACCGACATGATCATTCTGGTCAGCGTGCTGCTGGTCCTGGTGTTCACGGGCATTCACATTGCAGTGTCGCTGGGCATCACCAGCATGCTGGGCATTTACCTCATGACCGGTCAGGTCGAGACGGTGCTGAGCTTCACATCGAACACCGCCTACGAGGCGCTGCGCGACTACATCTTTGCCGTCATTCCGCTGTTCTTGCTGATGGGCGAGTTTTTAGCCAAGTGCGGGGCGGCCACGGACTTGTTTGCCCTGATCAACCGTGCCACCCGCCGCGTTCCCGGCCGGCTGGGTGTGGCCACGGTGCTGGCCAATGCCGTGTTTGCTTTTATCACCGGCGTGTCGATTGCCGCGGCGGCAGCTTTTTCTAAGATTGCTTACCCTGAAATGCGCCGCTTCGGCTACGAGCGCAAGTTCGCGCTGGGTTGCATTGCCGGCAGCGCCTGCCTGGGCATGTTGATTCCGCCTTCTGTGCTGATGATCGTCTGGGGCGTGCTGACCGAGATGGCGATTGGCAAGCTGTTCATAGCCGGCATCATCCCGGGCTTTATTGTGGTGACGCTGTTTATCGGGTACATCATGTGGGTGGCAATCCGCCACCCCGAGCGCGTGGGTGAGGGCGCCGTGCTGCCTGCCGCGCAGCAACTGGCGCGCGACGCCAACGACCTGGTCGAAGAAAAAGACATGAAGGCCATCTTGCTCAGCACCCTGGGTATTTTGTGCCTGATCGTGCTGGTGCTGGGCGGTATCTGGCTGGGTCTATTCACCCCGACCGAGGGTGCGGGCGTGGGCGCTACGCTGGCGCTCATTCTGGCTTTGATGCGCGGCATGAAGATGTCTGAAATGCTCGAGGCCATTTTGTCGGTGGGCAAGACCTCGGCACCCCTGCTGCTTTTGCTGGTCGCCGCGCAGCTTTACTCGCGCGTGCTGGCCATGACGGGTGTGACTGGCGCTACCAAAGATTTTTTCCTGAACTCCGGCTTGTCGCCCTATGTGATTTTGGCGCTGATGGTGCTGGTCTGGTTCATTCTGGGTTGCATCATTGACTCCATCTCCATCATCTTGCTGACAGTGCCTGTTTTCGCACCCTTGGCTGTGGCCCTGGGCTTTGACCCTATTGCCTTTGCCATCATCGGCATCATTGCCATTGAAACCGGCTTGCTGACGCCGCCTTTCGGCATATTGGTCTTTACTGTGAAAGCGGCGGTGAGCGACGAAAAAGACCTCACGCCGGGCGAGATCTTCAAGGGCGCCATACCCTACTGGATCATGCTGCTGATCGCGATTTTGTCGATTGTTTTCTTTCCGCAAGTCGCGACCTGGCTGCCCAATCTGGGCAACGCGGTCAAGCTCTAACACCTGGATATTTCATGCCCGCTTATTGGATTGCCCGCTCCCGCATTCACGACCCCGTGGAGTACAAGAAATACACCGACCTGGTGCCTGGCATCCTTCAAAAATACGGCGGCAAGGTGCTGGCCCGTGGCGGCAAGTACCAGATCAATGAAGGGCCTGAGGACTTTCACCGCTTTGTGGTGATCGAGTTCCCAAGCTTGGAAGTGGGCGTGGCTTGCTTCGAGTCGCCGGAGTATGTGGCGGCTGCGGCATTCCGCCGGGCAGGGGCTGGCGTGGTTGAAAACGTGATTGTCGAAGGCGGCGAAGCGACTCGCTAAAGCCGCTGCTGCGTGGCTGGGTTATTGCAGCGACGCGACCAAATCGATGTAAGCCTGCATGGCAGCGTCGGCGCTCACGCCACGCTTTTCAAGCCAGGACTTGTGCTTGAATTTCCCAATCATGTCGCTAGGGCCTTCGTCGGGCGCATCGCCCTCTGTGGCCTGCTTGTACAAGGCATACAGTTTGAGCATGGTGGCGTTGTCTGGGCGGCTGTCCAGTTCTTTTGAATCTGCGACGGCGGTCTGAAAACGTTGCGACAAATCAGTCATGGCTCCGGGCTCCAAGTGGGTGTGCCGACATTGTCGCCCAGAGTGCACTCCCAAGTTAAGCTGATGAAGCTTTCAATATTTATGGCTTGTCCGGCCGACCCCGTGCGGCTTTAATACATTCATGTACTTGGCGCACGCATCACCTGAGCATGCACGCTGACACCTTGTCAGAGGCAGATCAACGCCCAGACGGTCTGGCCCGGGTCGAAGACCGCCGCCTGCTGACCGGGCGCGGGCAGTATGTGCATGACCTGCAAGTGCCCGGCATGCTGTACGCGGTGTTTGTACGCAGCACCTATGCCTGTGCCCGACTGCGCAGTCTGGACTTGCAAGCTGCCCGCGCCGGTGCGGACGTGCTTGCAGTCATCGACGCGGCGCAATTGGGCGCGCTCACCATGCCGCCTGCCAATCCGCTCTTGCCTTTGCAGCCCTTGCCTGACTTTCCTTTGTTGGCGCGCAAGCGGGTCGATTTTCTGGGTCAGCCTATTGCCCTGGTGGTGGCGCGCAGTTTGTATGCTGCGCAGCACGCCGCCGAGCTCGTAGAGGTGGACTATGACGCAGAGTCTGCACAGCACGATGGCGCTGCCGGTGCGCCAACAGTGAGCCGAGTGCGCCACCAAGCAGGTGATGGGGCAAATTTGAAGGCTGTGCACAAGGTGCAGCTAGTGCATCAGCAAGCCCGCGTGATCAGCATGTCGCTCGAACCACGCGCCATGTTGGCGCAGTGGTGCCCAAAGACTGCCCTGCTGACCGCCTGGCTGGGCACGCAGACCCCTTCGCGAGCGCGTGCAGACATCGCACGCTGCCTGGGTTTACCGCTGGCGCAGGTGCGCGTGATTGCGCCGGACGTCGGTGGTGCCTTCGGCGCCAAGGCTTCGGTCGCAGCTGAAGAGCTGGTGCTCGCTTTTGCGGCACACCATTTGCAAGCCAGCGTGAAGTGGACATCCTCTCGCTCAGAAGAATTCACCTCGGCCACACAGGGCCGTGGCGCCAGGCTCGAAGGCGAACTGTGGCTGGATGCACAGGGCCGCTTTGTGCACTTGCAAGCTGACATGAATTTCCCTGTTGGCGCCTGGCTGGCCTTCAGCGCCGTGGTGCCGGCGCGCAATGCAGCGCGCATATTGCCCGGACCATACCTGGTGAGCAGCATCGACATTGCGGCGCAAGCGGCCATGTCTAACGCGGCGGCGGTTCATATTTACCGGGGGGCAGGACGCCCTGAGGCGGCCCTGCTCATGGAGCGGCTGGTCGAGATGGCGGCCCGCCAGAGCGGGATCGATCCGGTCGAGCTTCGTTTGCGCAATCTGGTGCGCGACATGCCCCACGCCACACCGACCGGCGAAAACCTGGACGCCGGTGACTACCGCGCCGCACTCGAGCGGGCCTGCGCGCGTTTTGACTATGCCCATGAACGGCGCGAGCAAGCCCGGCGCCGTGCGGCCGGCGAGTTGGTGGGCATCGGCTTGGCCATGTATGTCGAGCCTTGCGGCCAGGGCTGGGAAAGCGCACGCGTCAGCTTGCTGCCGGACGGGCGGGTTGAAGTGGCCAGCGGTTCGGCCTCGCAGGGACAGGGCCATCAGACCAGTTACGCTGCCATTGCGGCAGAGGTACTGGGCTGTGACACCGCGCTGATCAGCGTGATGGAAGGTGACACCGCCAGTTGCCCGGCGGGCATAGGCGCGCTGGCCAGCCGCAGCATGGCCATAGGCGGCAGCGCCGTGTTGCAGGCCGCCAGCGCGGCGGCTAGACGGCGCGATGCCGGCGAGCAGCTCCCCATCGTTGAAGACACGGTGTACACCGCAGCCGCCGAAGCCTGGAGCTACGGCTGCGTGATCGCCCGCATGGCCATCGATACCGAGACCGGGCAGCCGCACATCGAGCGCCTGGTCTGGGTGGATGACGCCGGCCGCATCATCTCGCCGCAGCTCGCTGAAGGCCAGTTGCTGGGCGGTCTGGCGCAAGGCCTGGGTCAGGCCATGCTCGAGCGCATCGTCTACGACGACCAAGGTCAGTTGCTCACCGGATCACTGATGGACTACGCCATACCGCGCGCCGACGAGATGCCACTGGTCGAGCTCGAAAGCCTGACCGCCAGCACAAAAACCAGCACTCATGCCAACCTGCTCGGCTCTAAAGGCGTGGGCGAGGCCGGCTGCATCGGCGTGCCGGCTGCGCTGCTCAATGCCGCGGCCGACGCGCTGTCGCCCCTGGGTGAAAAAATACTTGATTTCCCTTTGACCGCCGAACGCTTGTGGCGGGCCATGCAACCATCCCACGGAGACCAGACCTCATGAAATACAAAAAATCAGAAGCCAAAGAGTACGCACGCGAGAACTTTCGTGGCGTCTGGGCCGCCACCATGACGCCCTTTGACGACAGCCTGGCCATCGACGAGGCGGCTTACCGCCGCAACCTGCGCCACTGGGCGCAGACGCTCAAGCTCGGCGGCCTGTTTGTGTCGGGCAAGCAGGGCGAATTTTTCTCTATGTCGGTGGCCGAGCGCATGCGCTCATTTGAGCTGGCCGTGGAAGAAGCTGACGGCCATTGCGGCATCGTCAGCTCGTGCTCGGACACCAACCTGGATGTGGTGTTGGCGCTGGCGCGCCACTCGCAAAACGTTGGCGCCGACTACATCGTGGTGCACAGCCCGGTTTTGCATTTCGGCGCGGACACCGACGAGACCATTTACGAGTACTACCGCTACCTCAGCGAGCAGCTGGACATCGGCATTGCCCTGTGGAACCACCCCGATTGCGGCTACGTGATGAGCCCCGAGCTGTGCGCGCGT
>JBIKHX010000144.1:0-5541 GCA_044361945.1 Polaromonas sp.
GTCATGCCCAGCTTGGCTGCGCCTAGCACCACCAGCGAGTCGCTGGCCAGTGCGTCGTTTTGCGGCAGCAGTAAATCACTGCGTCTGCGTACGCTCAGGTAGTCGGGCTTCCAGCCGCGCCTCGCCAGCGTTTGCATGGCGGCGGCTTCGAGCTCGGGCAATTGCGCCAAGCGCGCGCCCTTGGCGGCTTGGCCCAGGGCTTTCAGGGCGATCAACAGCTGCACGGCTTCTACACGCTCAGTTGCACTGAGGTAGCTGTTGCGCGAGGACAGTGCTAAGCCGTCGGCCGCACGCTGGGTTTCGCCGGCGATGATCTCTATGGGCAAGGCCAGTTGCTGAACCATGCGCTGCACGACCAGCACCTGTTGGTAGTCTTTTTTGCCGAAAGCTGCGACGCCCCCAGGCATGCCGGCAAAAACGCAGGAAAAAAGTTTGAGCACCACGGTGCTGACACCAATGAAAAAGCCGGGACGGAAATGCCCTTCAAGAATGTCCGACAGCTCCGAGGCCGGGTGAACCTTGTAGGTCTGCGGTTGAGGGTAGAGCTCTTTTTCCCGCGGGGCAAACAGCAGGTTGCAGCCGGCTGCCTCCAGACGCTGGGCATCGGCGTCCAGCGTGCGGGGGTAGCTGTCAAAGTCTTCGTTCGGCGCGAATTGAAGGCGATTGACAAAAATGCTGGAGACCGTCACATCACCCGAGGTACGGGCTTGTTTGACCAATGCGATATGCCCGTCGTGCAGATTACCCATGGTCGGCACAAAGGCCGGGCGCTTGAAACCGCTAAGCTGCTGGCGCAGTTCGGCAATGGTGTGAACGATTTGCATCAGAAAAATCCTTGCAGCCGGATCTGTGAACGAATGACGGGCACAGATTACAAAAAAATCAGGCCGGTGTATAGGCCAGCCGCACGTAAATCGGCGCAAAGGCTTCGGCCTGGGTCACGTCGATCAGGCCTTCCTTGCACAACTCCAGCATGGCAATGAAGGTCACTACCAGCACCGGCATGCCGCGCGTGGTGTCAAACAGATCTTCAAACACCACAAAGCGGCTGCTCTGGAGTTTGCGCAGCACGATACTCATGTGCTCGCGCACGCTGAGGGCTTCGCGGCTGATGACGTGGTGTTGCACCAGTCGCGCGCGCTTGACAATATCGCGCCAGGCTTCTTGCAGGTCCACCACATGGACATCCGGAAAGCGTGGCTGCAGCGCCTGCTCCACATACACCTGGGCACGCAAAAAATCCCGGCCGAATTGCGGAATCTCATTGAGTTGGTGAGCGGCCAGCTTGATCTGCTCGTACTCCAGCAAACGGCGGACCAACTCGGCGCGTGGGTCTTCGGCTTCCTGGCCTTCAGCGGTTTTCTTGGGCGGCAGCAGCATGCGTGACTTGATCTCAATCAGCATGGCCGCCATCAACAGGTACTCTGCCGCCAGTTCCAGGTTGGTCGACCGGATCTCGTCCACATAGGCCAGGTACTGCCGGGTGACAGCAGCCATGGGGATGTCCAGAATATTAAAGTTCTGCTTGCGGATCAGGTAAAGCAGCAAGTCCAGCGGGCCTTCAAATGCCTCGAGAAACACTTTCAGCGCATCCGGCGGAATGTACAGGTCGTGCGGCATCGCAAAGAGCGGCTCGCCGTAGAGCTTGGCCAATGCCACCTGGTCGATCACCCCGGGCATGTCTGGCCCGCCATCTTGGGCCGCCGGCAGCAGCGTGCTCTCGCCGGCGGTCGGCCGGTCGGTGTTGGCGTGAGATGAGTTGTTCATGTGATTGAAGCGGGCCTGGCCGGCTCAGTCAGCAACTGCAAAGGCAGACGTTCCACCGGGCAGGCCGCCATGCCGGCACAGGCTCATTGACCCTTTGGCTGCTGACCGGTCAGGTAAACATAGGCTTGCTGGTCAAGCCGGCCATCTTGAAATCCCTGCTCGGCGCTGCGGTCCAGCTGTTTGTCCCACAGCAGCGCCCGGCCGGCACGTTGCTCGGCTTCGAGCGTAGGCTTTTTGGCCTTCAGGCCGTCAATGAACTGGGTCACTTCGGAGGTGTAGTCGGGGCGGCGGAAGATGGACATGAGTATTTACCTTTGATGCCATTTTAGGCGCTGTCAATTTTGGCCAAAAAGCCGGCGCGGTCCATGGTCTGAAGCGGCTGGGCATTCAGCCCGGTGATCACCAGCCGGCCACCGCGCTGTGTCACTGCTGTGTGCAGCTGCTCCAGCACCGCCAGTCCCGATTGGTCCAGCGACTGCAGCTGCTTTGCGTCCAGTCGAATCAGCAAGGCATGCGGTGTGGTCTCAACCACCGTCATGACCGGGTCGATCTTGGCCACCGCCCCGAAAAACAAGGAGCCGGATAGTTGAAAACTCGCTGAGCCGGCATCGCGGGCGGTTTGCGTCACTTGAAACAGCGTACTCATGCGCCGCACAAAGAGCACACAGGCCAACACCAGTCCGGTTTGCAGCGCCACCGTCAGGTCAAACACCACGGTCATGAAAAATGTGCCCAGCATCAGCAGCCGGTAGTGGCTGCTGTACTGGCGCAAGTGCAGCAGGCCGCACCACTCACCCATGTTCCATGCCACGTACACCAAGATGCCGGCCAGCAACGCCAAGGGCACATGCAGCGCCAGGGGTGCGGCCACCAGCACGATCACCAGCAGCGTCAGTGCATGCACCAGCCCCGAAACCGGTGAGCTGGCGCCGGCGCGCACATTGGTCACGGTGCGCGCGATGGTGCCGGTTGCCGGCATACCGCCGAAAAAAGGCACCACCAGATTGGCCAGACCTTGGGCCATCAGCTCCTGGTTCGGGTCATGTCGCGGCAGCCCGGAGATCTGGTCGGCCACCCGGGCGCACAGCAGCGACTCGATCGCGCCCAGCAGCGCAATCGTCAAGGTGGGCGCCAACAGCAAGCGCACGGTACCCCATGAAAAATCGGGCCAGGCAAAGACCGGCAAAGCATCAGGAATACCGCCAAAACGCGAGCCTATGGTCTCCACAGGCAGACCCGCCAAATAGGCCAGCGCAGTCAGCGACACCAGGGCGACGACGGGGCCAGGCAAGCGCGCAGCAGCGCGCATCGCCTGCGTCATATGCGTTGTCCGGCCGGCGTTGATGGGGCGCATTGCAAACAAGCGCGGCCAGACAAACAAGCCGCCCAGACAGGCCGCAGCCAGCAGCAGTGCCCAGACATTGGTGGTGTTCAGGTGTCCGCCGATGGCATGCAGCTGCGAGAAAAAATCAGCCGGCATGGCCTCCAGCTTCAAGCCCAGAAAATCTTTCACCTGCGACAGTGCAATCAACACGGCAATGCCATTGGTAAAGCCCACCACAATGCTGACCGGCACATAACGCACCAGGGTGCCGAGCTTGAGCAGGCCCATCAGAAACATCAGCACGCCGGCGCAGCTGGTCGAGATCAGCAAATTAGCCAGGCCGTAGCGCTCCACAATGCCGTAAACGATGACGATGAACGCGCCCGCCGGACCTGCAATCTGCACGGCCGAACCGCCCAAGGCTGCCACCATCGCGCCGGCCAGAATAGCGGTCCAGATACCGGCCTCAGGTTTCAGGCCCGAAGCAATGGCAAAAGCCATGGCCAATGGCAATGCCACGATGCCCACCGTCAGACCAGCCCCCAGATCTTTGATGAAACGCTCTCGTGTGTAGCCGGCCAGTGCGTCTACGAGGCGTGGCCTGAAAGACGCCAGGAGATCAGATTTTTTCATCAGTGTGGCCCGACTCAAGCCGGGTGGGCCGGGCACATCAGAGGTGTCGTCATACTTATTTGCTGGACGGCAGCACGGCATCGGCTGCGGCGCCGACCGCTTTGCCTGCAACGCGAGCGGTTCCTATGGCGGCTTCACCGACCAGCTCGACCGTGCCTATGACCAAAGACGCGGCGCCGTCCGCCACAGCGATAACAGCGCAGCCGCTCAAAGAAAAAGAAGCGGCCAACAGAGCAATGGCAGTCAATTTAAATATCGGTTTTTTCATGGCGGGCCGTTCTAATGAATCCGCATGCCGGGCTGCGCGCCGGGCCATGGGTTGAGTATGTAAATTCCGGGTTCTGCTTTCTCATCCGCATGGCTGGCAGCCAGCACCATGCCCTCGCTCACGCCAAACTTCATTTTGCGCGGCGCCAGATTGGCCACCAGCACGGTGAGCTGGCCAATCAGGTCTTCGGGCTTGTACATGCTGGCGATGCCGGAGAACACATTGCGCATGCGGCCTTCGCCCACGTCCAAGGTGAGGCGCAGCAACTTGACCGAGCCTTCAACCGGCTCGCAGTTGACGATCTTGGCAATGCGCAGGTCGATCTTGGCGAAGTCGTCGATGCTGATGGTCGGGGCGATTTCTTCGCCGCCGGGGGTGATTTTTTCTTCAACTACTGCAGGGGGCTCGAACAGGGCGTCGAGTTGCTCAGGGGTGACGCGTTGCATGAGGTGCTGGTAGGGCTGGATGCTGGCGACATAGCCCTTAGCATTCCAGTCTTGCATGCTGGTGGCTACGAATCCTTGTACCGCCTGCGCCAAGGACGGCAAAATCGGCGCCAAATAACGGCTGATTTCCGCAAATGCATTGATGAGCACCGAGCACACTTGGTGCAGCGCCTCGTTATTGGCCGTATCTTTGGCCAAGTCCCAGGGTTTGTGCTGGTCCACATATGAGTTCACCTTGTCGGTCAGCAACATGATCTCGCGCGTTGCTTTGCTAAATTCACGGGCTTCGTAGGCTATGGCTAGATCGTCTTTGGCAGCATGAATTTCAAAAAGCAGCGCGCTGCCTTGTTCGCCAAAAGCCTGCGTCAGCTTGCCTTCAAAGCGCTTGGTCAAAAACCCCGCCGCCCGGCTTGCAATGTTCACAAACTTGCCTATCAGGTCGCTGTTGACTCGGGCCATGAAGTCGTCGGCGTTGAAGTCAATGTCTTCATTGCGGGCCGAGAGTTTGGCCGCCAGGTAGTAGCGCAGCCATTCGGGGTTCATGCCCAGGCTCAGGTACTTAAGCGGGTCCAGGCCGGTGCCGCGGCTTTTGCTCATCTTCTCGCCATTGTTCACCGTCAAAAAGCCGTGAACAAAAATATTGGTTGGCGCCTTGCGGCCGCTGAAATGCAGCATGGCCGGCCAGAACAAGGTGTGAAAGGTGACGATGTCCTTGCCGATGAAGTGGTACTGCTCCAGATCGGGCTGGGCCATGTAGGCGGCGTAATCCGGGCTTTGTGGATCCAATACCGCGCGCTTGTCCAGCAAGTTTTTCAGCGAAGCCAGGTAGCCCACAGGCGCGTCCAGCCACACATAAAAGTACTTGCCAGCCGCGTCTGGAATTTCGATGCCGAAGTAGGGCGCGTCACGGCTGATGTCCCAGTCGCCCAGGCCTTCGCTGCTTGACCCGTCGGGGTTGGTGCGCACGCTGAACCATTCTTTGACCTTGTTGGCCACCTCGGGCTGCAATTTGCCGTCTTGCGTCCACTTCTGCAAAAACTCTACGCAACGCGGGTCCGAGAGCTTGAAGAAAAAGTGCTCCGAGCTTTTCAGCTCGGGCTTGG
>JBIKHX010000010.1:0-17722 GCA_044361945.1 Polaromonas sp.
AACAATGCCAGCAACCGCACACCTACCAAGGTCAATGCAGCCAACCCACGTGCTTACATGGACGTGGACGGCAAAAAGGGCGCAGGTAACCCGAATGGTCACATCATCCGCTTCAAAGAAGACGGCCAAAGCGCCTCTGCCATGGGTTTTGCCTGGGATATTTTTGTGTTCGGCGCCGAAGAAGATGCCGGTGATGCCAATTTGTCCGGTTTGACGGCTAAGAATGCATTTTCTTCGCCCGATGGTTTGTGGTTCAGTAAAGCCACTGGCATTTGCTGGATTCAGACCGACGACGGCGCCATGACCGATGAGACCAACTGCATGCTGCTGGCGGCTGTGCCCGGTCAAGTGGGTGACGGCGGTAAGGTCACTGTCAACAATGCAATGACCGTCAGCGGTGCCCAAGTCTCGGGCAAGCAGGAGACCTTCATCGGTGCTGCGCTTGGCGAGACCCGTCTGCGCCGTTTCCTGGTTGCGCCCAAGGGTGCAGAGGTCACTGGTATCACCGAGACCGAAGATGGCAAGACTCTGTTTGTCAACATCCAGCACCCGGGCGAAGACACTCCGGCCTTGGGTAATGCAGCGCAATACAAGCTGCAAAGCACCTGGCCTGGTAATTTGGGTTACGGTCCGGTAGGTCGTCCACGCTCAGCGACTCTTGTGATTACGCGCAATGACGGTGGTCTGATCGGCGTTTAACTAAGTGCCGTGTTAATAAAAAAGCCGCTGCTCCGAAAGGTGCAGCGGCTTTTTTCATGGGCCTCACGTCATCAACGAGTCATTGAACAGACTTTTCATTGACATAGCCAATCGTTAGCATTAGTACAGGTAAAGATGAAGGTGAAAATGAAGATGTTTACCTGGTGAATCTCTGAGAAAAAACTCAACAGAAAGAGCAAGCCATGACTAACTTACATACGTTCCATGCGTGCGCCGTTTGATGTACTAGGCGATACCGGTCCCCAAGGAACGCCGGACAATGATGATGATGAAAAAGGTCAGCGCTTTCGCACCATTTTCATTTCTGATATTCATCTGGGAACGCCCGGCTGCCAGGCGCTGGCATTGATGGACTTTTTACGCACCCACCCCAGCGATACGCTGTACCTGGTGGGCGATATCATTGACGGCTGGCAGCTGCGCCGCAGATGGTATTGGCCGCAGGCTCACAACGACGTGGTCCAAAAGCTCTTGCGCCGCGTTCGCAAAGGTTGCCGCGTGATTTATGTGCCCGGCAACCATGATGAATTTGCACGTGATTTCATTGGCCACCACTTCGGCGGGATCGAAGTGGTCCAGGAGGCTGTGCATGTAACTGCAGATGGGCGCAGTTTGTGGATCATTCACGGCGACTACTTTGATGCAGTGGTGCAGTGCGCCAAATGGTTGGCTTATCTGGGCGACAACCTGTATGAATTTACCCTGCGCATGAATCGTCACCTCAATTCTCTGAGGGGCCGCTTAGGTCTGCCTTACTGGTCACTGTCGGCCTACCTCAAGCAAAAAGTCAAAACTGCGCTGAATTACGTGACCGACTTTGAGGAGGCCGTAGCCAACGAGGCTAAAAAGCGCGGGCATGACGGCGTTTTGTGCGGCCACATACACCGCGCCGAAATGCGGATGATCAATGGTGTTTTGTATTGCAACGATGGCGATTGGGTAGAAAGCCGGACTGCCCTGGTCGAGCACTATGACGGGCATCTGGAAATTTTGCATTGGGAACCTTCCCATGAGGTGCAAAAAACTTCTCAGCCTGAATCGGTCATCACATCGCCTGTTGCCTCATGAAAATTGCGTTGGTGACCGATGCATGGTTACCGCAAGTCAACGGGGTGGTGACAACACTGCTGGAGCTGGTGCGGGACCTGGAGTCGCGCCAGCATCAAGTTCTGGTGATTCATCCCGGACAATTCAAGACCAAACCCTGTCCGGGCTATGCGGGCATTGACTTGGCGCAGCGGCCGCGTGAGCTGCTCAGCCGGCAACTTGATGATTTTGTGCCTGATGCCATCCATGTGGCCACCGAGGGACCACTGGGCTGGGCGGCGCGTGGCTACTGCCGGCGAAACAATTTGCAATTCACCACCGCCTTTCACACCAAGTTCCCTGAAATTTTGCAGTCGGCCTTGCGCGTTCCTTTGTGGGTAGGTTATGCCTTGTTCAGGCATTTTCATAAGTATTCAGCCGGCATCATGGTTCCTACCCAAGGTGTTCTGGAAATGCTTTGTGAACGCGGATTTAGAAATTTGCGGGGATGGACGCACGGCGTGGACACCGATTTGTTCCGCTTTCATGGCAGCGCCAGAATCTATCCGCCCTTAGACAAAATTGATCGACCAGTCTCACTTTTTGTCGGCCGTGTTTCATACGAAAAAAACATCAAAGCCTTTCTTGAGATGGATACGCCAGGCACCAAAGTGGTTTGCGGTGTGGGTCCCTTAGAAGAAGCTCTGAAGTCGCGTTACCCGGGCGTACGTTGGCTGGGTTTGCTGCCCCGTGATGAACTCGCCATGGTTTATGCCGCAGCCGATGTGTTTGTTTTTCCAAGCCGATCGGAAACCTTTGGCCTGGTGATGCTAGAAGCCATGGCTTGCGGCACGCCGGTGGCGGCTTACCCGGTGGACGGTCCGCTGGAAGTGCTGAGCACTCCCGAGGGTCACCAGGGCGGTGTTCTGCATAAAGACTTGAAAGAGGCGATTACCAGCGCGTTGCAAGTTCCACGCGCAAAGGCGCGTGAGCGTGCTATGCATTTCAGCTGGGGTGCGGCTGGGCAGTTGTTTCAGGACCACCTGGTGGCGGCCCGGCCTGTCAGTGAATATCCACGCAAGTCCGGTACTTTGACATCCAAATGACGTTCGATGGGCTAAGAGTGCGTGCCGCTGGAAATTAGTGTTACGACCAGACCCGCTCAAAATGCCCATTGAGTCAATGCGGAAAAATCAAATCGACAAAATAATTTATCACTTTGGGCAGAGGTTTTAGAGGTTCAGTTTTTCAAAAAATAAATCCCTACCAAGACCAAGATGACTGAAAGCGCGGCCGAACTCAATCGGCCTTCTTTGAAGAAAAAAATAGAGATCAACATTGCGAAAACTACAGACGTCTCTCTTAAGGCGGATACCAATGCGATGGGTGAGATCGTCATGGCCCACAGAATCATTGCATAACCAGCTAATGAGATGACCGAGCCAAACACGATTAAAAAGGCGTTCGACCTTGAAAAAATCAACAACTGATTAGTCTTATCTCGATAGGCCAATGCGTACACCAGAATGGGTTCAAAAACTGCCGATAGCATCACATATGCCAATGGGTTCCCCGACAAACGCGCACCGGCACCGTCGACAACCGTGTATGCAGCAATTACCGCTGCATTGAGTAGGGCAAATTTAATTTGCTCCCACTTTAATGATCGTGTGATGTTGACTTGGTAGGCGTTCATGAGAAACAAAACACCTAAGGTCAAAAATATCAATCCTAAAGATGAAGCAGTGTCGAATGACTCGTTCATCCAAAGCAGGGAGATGATCATCACGAACACTGGCGCCATCCCCCGCATCACAATATAGGCAGGGCCAAAAGCGCTCTTGGCATACACCTTGGTCAAAATGTAAATGTACAAGCCGTGTAAAAAAATCGAAACCAACAAATACGGGTAACTCAGCTCTGACGGAAGACCGACTACCAGCAAAACAGGCACAGCCAGAACAGCGCTGCAGATGTGCAAAGCCAGCGTGAACAAGCCTTTTTCACTGGCTTGACTGATGAGTGAGTTCCAAATAGCGTGCATCAATGCCGCCAGCAAAACCACCATTAATACAAAGTTTGTCACGCTGTTTTAAAGTCTCTCGATGAGGATGAAATCGTTGTTATTTATGCACCTGGACCTGAAAGCGATCTCAACATGACCCCCTACTGGGCTTTGGCTATGGCCATTGCGGCAGAAGTGCTTGCCACCACGGCACTCAAAGCCACCGACGCTTTTACCAAGCCGCTTCCATCGGTTATCGTTATTCTGGGCTATGCGATAGCTTTTTATGGCTTGTCGGTCGCCATTAAGTCAATCCCTGTCGGGGTGGCATACGGCATCTGGTCTGGTATGGGCGTTGTGCTGGTGTCTGTTCTGGCTTTTTTCATTTATAAACAAAGCCTCTCGACAGTACAAATAATTGGACTGGCCATGATTGTTGTAGGTGTGGTGGTAGTCAACCTCAAGGCTTGATGACAGCGCTTACCGGTATGGCCTGTGTGAGCTGCAAATAGACGCCCGTGGCCGCAAGAGTGAAGCGCTCAGTCTCGAGTGCATGGCTCAACTCTTCGGCTCTGAAGGGGTGAAATTCTGCTACCTCACCATCCTGATTAACCGGGTGAACGCCGGGAAGCATTTCCGCTGACAAGCAATGTAAAGTTTCAATTTGGTAGCCCCAGCCCTCAGGGTCAAGGCTCGGTTTTTTAATTTTGACAGTGCCATAAGAGGTCAATGCCTTTAATTGGCGCATGGACAAACCGGCTTCTTCCCAAATCTCACGCTCAAGGGTGACGTAAGGATTCTCGCCCCATGCCACGGTACCTCCAACCAAAGTGTCTAACAGGCCAGGGTCTTCAGTCTTGTTGTCGGCACGTTTCTGTACCCAGGCCACATCTTCCTGCCAACCCACCAAATGCACGCTCTGTGTGTTAAGTCCCAAAAACCTAGCCAGGCCTCGCGGTACCGGTCCTAGATCTTGCGCGTTTGCGTCCAAAATAGGCAGGTATTCCATAACCGGCCAAACTATGGAGCCGTGTTGCTGTAAAACCTGATGAATCGCTGCAAAGGTCGGTGCGGGGTCGTTCGGTAAGTACAAGCATCGACCTTCATGATCTGTCATCTCATGCCAATGTAGATCGACGCCAGTTCGATTGAGAAAGTGCACCAGAGACTGAGACACCGAACCCACTAAAAGGCCGTGCAAGCGCAAGGGAAGGCGGGGGGATAAGGGTGCTTGGTCTGCGAGCTTAATCCAGCGGGCTCGCAGGACCGGGGCGAGCTTGAACAACTGGTCTTGCATCGCAACAATTCAATTGGCCATCGCCAAGTCGAGCAATTCACGTGCAAACGCAAACGATGTAGAGGCGCCAGTGCCACCGGTTACCACGCCCAATGCGACCCCCGGGCTAGGAGTGGCTTTATAAACCACGTCGTTCGCTGATGCGTAGCTGCCGTTCCATCTTTGTACGATTTTCGCCCTCGGCAGCTTCAACACTTTATGGAACTCGTTCATGATCAAGTCTTCGGTTTCTGCATAAGCAAAAGGGTCTTCGACATCATCATAGACATGGCTGTCGCCTACCACCAGAGAACCGTCGGAAGACTGAACAACGATCAGGTGAATGCCTTGCAACAAATGGTTGGGTTGTTCGGCTTGCAACCTGGCTTTGAGGGCTTGAGATTCGGGCAAGTCAGTATAACCTTCGTAACGAATTAAGCTGAGATCGGACATGATCGCGCTGGGCATTTTGAACAATTCACCCGGTGACACCCGCAACATTTGCAGGGTGCACTGTCTAATGCCGGCTTCAGCCAGCAAAGTGGGATAAAGCGCATTGAGGTCATTGCCTGGGCACACCACGCACAGTTCGGCACGCAAAGTGCCTCGGCTGGTGAAGATCTGCGGTAAATCAACAGCGCTAACGGGAGTGTTCCAATAAAAATCAACACCCCAAAAATTTTCAAGCCAATGGCTCAAGCGGGGAATGGCATCACGCGACTCCACACGACATTCGTGTGGGCTTTGCAAAAGCGCCAGACCCGGTTGCAGCCAAGGCCACTTGCTCACCGCTTGTGTATGGTTGAGTAACTCGCAGCACTCTCCCATTTCAGTTTTCATAAAAGCTTCGAGTACGGCCACGGCTTCTGGCCGCTGTGCCAGGACTTGCAAACCCTCATGTATCACCTCAATACCTGCTTGGGGCGCCACTTCACGCCAAATTGCTGCAGTTTCATGAGCACGTTTCCAGTGCACGCCGCGGCGCTGTCCCGTGACGGTTATGAAACCAAAGTTGCGCACCGAAGCGCCTATGGCTTTGGCGTGGCGCTCGACCACGGCCACGCGCAGGCCGCGCTGTCGGGCCGTCCAGGCCGTGGCCAGGCCGATGATGCCCGCGCCCACCACCACCAGGTCATAGGGTTCGGCAGAAAGTTCGTGCAAGTTATTGGGCATGGGGTTTTTCTCGTTCAAGGTCGCTGGCCTTGGGCCAGGCGCTGTTCTATGTCGCGCAGCACCTCCGGCAAATCGGCCACGGTGTCGATCACGTAATGCACGCCTGCGGCTTCAAAGACGGGCGTCACGCGCGCGCGCACCACTTGGCGTGCAGCAGCGTCGGCACTTTCGTACTCCGCCAAGGTCAGACCGGCGGGGCTGCCCGACAAGGCCAAGCCCACGGTCCACATGCCTGCGTTCAGGCCCTCGGCAATGCCGGGCACGGTGTCGTCGACCTTGACGCAGTGCGAGACTGCGCCAATGTGCAGGCTTTGCACATTGGCCAGCGCCATCCAAGGGCCGGGCCGGGCGCCTGCGGGCAGGTCGTCGGCGCACACCGTGCAGTCGGGCGTGTAGCCGCGCTCGGTAGCCAGTGCCATCAGGCGCTGCATGACGGGGCGTGGGTAGCCAGTGGTGGAGCCGATCTTGAGCCCTTGGCTGCGCAAGCCCTGCACCACTTCCAAAGCGCCGGGAATCAAGGCGCTGTGCTCGCCTACGCGTTCGATTTGCAGCGGAATGAAGGTTTCGTAAATGTGGCGCACGTCACCCTGAGACATGGTGCGGCCAAACTGCGCGGTCCAGCGCGGGCCCACATCCGAGTCTTGGCCCAAGGCTTCGATGTGTTGCCACTTGCCCAGGCCCATGGGCCTGCGGGCTTCTTCCAAGCTGAGCTCAAAACCATAAGCCTGTGCAAAGGCATCGACAAAAATTTGGGTGGGGGCAAAGGAGCCAAAGTCGACGATGGTGCCGGCCCAGTCAAAAATAACGGCTTCGAGTTGTGGGGTCATAAGTATGCTTAAAACGGTGGTTGTCAAAGCGCTCAACGCAGGCTTACCGAACGCGCCAAGCCTGTGTTTTTCGTCGCAACTGGTAGGTCAACAGACTGTGCAGTAATTTAACCGCTGCAGAGGTGGCCACAATCACCACCGCCATGGCGGCAGCGGCGGCGGTAAAGCCGGCCTCGTCCATGTGGATGATCGATACCGACGCCAGCTTGGTGCTGGAGCCGTACAAAAAGATCACCGCCGACACCGTTGTCATGGCGTTGACAAAAAAATAAATGCTGATGTCGAGCACCGCGGGCAGACAGACCGGCACCGTGACCCGCCTGAACATGCGGCTCACCGACACTTTGAGCGATGAGGAGACCGATTCAAATTCGCCATCGAGTTGCTTGAGTGCGGTCGTCGCAGTGATGTGGCTTACGGTGTAAAAGTGCGCCACCGAGTTCAGCACCAATATCGTCAACGTGCCGTAAATGAAGCCCAACGGGTGGCCTGGTGCATTGAAAAAGAAAATGTATGCCAAGCCCAACACCAAACCCGGCACCGCCATGGACAGCATGGCCATCAGGTGTGTAGCGCTGCGCACCCACACAAAGCCGCGAGTTTTCTCCATCACGTAAGCGCCGGTGAACACGACCAAAGTGCCCGCCACCGCAGTCCATGCGGCCAGGCGAAGCGAGTTGAAGTAGGCCTTCCAGCCTTCGCTATCGAATTCCTCAAACTGGTAATTGGTCCAGGTCAGGTTCAGGTTGTAAGGCCAGCGCGTGACCAAAGAAGCCCACACTGCCATGCCCAAGATGAGCAGCAAGATGCCCGCCACCAAGGCGCAAAACAACCATAAAACCCAGTCGCGCGGGGCATGGCGCACCGGCACCAAAGGCACCGAGCGGCCATTGAGCAAGCCCACTTGGCGGCGCTGCACCCACCGGTCTACGCCAAAGGCCAACACAGCGGGCAACAGCAAGACAAAGCCCACCACCGCACCCATGGAGAAGTTTTGTTGGCCAATGACTTGCTTGAAAATGTCTGTCGCCAGCACGTTGAAGCGCCCACCAATGACTTTGGGAATGCCAAAGTCGGTGATGGCCAATGTGAACACCACAAAGCCTGCGCTGATCAGACCGTATTTACTGCCCGGTAAGGTGACTGTGAGGAAGACTCGAAAGGGCGAGGCGCCCAACACACGGGCCGCCTCGTAGTGCCGCGCATCAGCCATGCTCAAGGCCACCACCAAAATCATCAAGGCATGAGGAAAACAGTAAAACACCTGGGAGATCACGATGCCCAGTGGGCCGTAAATCGTGCCGCCCATGAGCCAGCTGTTGAGCAGGCCTTGGTTGCCAAACAAATAAATCAACGAAATGGCAGGAAGCAATGACGGGGCCAAGATAGGAATCAAGGCCAAAGCCTTGAACAACGTTTTGCCGCGCATGGCGCTGCGTGTCAGGGCATAGGCGTACACATAAGCCAAGCTCAATGTGATGATGGCCACCAGACTCGAGACCCACAAACTGTTCCACAAAGGATCTGTCAGCGCGGGGGTGGCAAAGTAACGGGCGTAATTTGCCAGGCCCACCCACGCACCGTCGGCATTTTCAAAGCTTTTGCGCAGTAAGCTGCCCAAGGGTAGAACCAAGGTCACCAGCAACCAAAGACCCATCAGCAGCACGCCTGTGCGCATCCACGCGTCGTCGCGGTCCAGCCGCCGCCATGGCGTGGCCATCAGAGGTCCTTGGCGCTGGGGCTAAACACACGCAGCCTGTCGGCGGGCAGGTCAATGGCCAGGTGGGGTTGGCTGTGCAAACCCATGCGCCAGGCTTGGGCGCTCGGCACATCAGCCCACAGGGTCTGACCGTTCAAGGGCAGGTGCATGCGCACGCGGCAAAACGCACCCAAAAACTCCAGGTCTTGCACCTTCGCGGCGCAGCGGTTGGCAGCCTCAGCAAGCGGTGTTTCCCCTGCGTGCAACACGATGTCTTCAGGCCTCAAGGCCAGGGTCACGCTGGCACCGGCCGTCAAAGCGGGGCTGGGCTGGCAGTTCAGTTCGATGCCGTGCCAATTGAAGCGCCCAGGCGAGACCCATTGCGCCTGCAAAGGGTTGGTCTTGCCCACAAAGTCGGCCACAAAGGCGCTTTGCGGCTGTTGGTAAATGTCTTGCGGTGTGCCTACTTGCTCAATGCCACCTTGGTTCATGACTACAATGCGGTCGGCCAAGCTCAAGGCCTCTTCTTGGTCGTGCGTGACCATGATGGTGGTCACGCCCAAGCGCTGGTGCAACTGGCGCAGCTCGCCTCGCAGATGCGCGCGGACCCGCGCGTCCAGCGCGCTCAACGGCTCGTCAAGTAGCAACAAGCCGGGCGATGTGGCCAAGGCCCGGGCCAGTGCCACGCGTTGCTGCATTCCGCCAGAGAGTTGCGCCGGGTACTGCTTGTCCGATGCCGACAAACCCACCAAGGTGAGTAACTCGTCGACACGGGCTTGGCGTTTCTCGCGCAGCCAGGCCTTTCCCTGCAAGCCGTAGCCCACGTTGTCGCGTACATTCAAATTGGGGAACAAGGCGTACGACTGGAACACGATGCCAAAGTCGCGCTGCGACGGCGGCAGGCCTGAGATGTCGCGCCCTTTTTGCACAATCGCCCCGTCGTCTTGCTGCTCTAAGCCCGAGATGATGCGCAGCAAGGTGGTTTTGCCGCAGCCCGAGGGCCCCAAGAAACACACAAACTCGCCGGGCTGGATGCTGAGCGAGACATCGCGCAGCGCCCAAAAGTCGCCAAAGCGTTTGCTTACCTGCTTCACTTCAAGGTAGGGGGCGGTCATGATGTGGTGTGGGGTTGCCAAAATGAAAAGGGGGGCGCTGTGTCAGCGCCCCCGAGGTGCGACGGGCTAGTCGCGCATTGCCCAGCCCATGCAGCGCGGTTTACCGAGGTGCCGACTTGCTGTCGTACCGCTTGGTCCACTCAGCCAAAATGCGGGCGCGCTCAGCACCCATCTTGGCCAAATCGATCTTCACCATAGCGGTGTCAGCGCTGGGTGGGTAGTTCGGTGGCGCTGGGTTCATGCCGGGGTAACCCACGATGGCGTAGTACTTGCCGTACAGCTCATAAGCGGGCTGGGTGACGGCAAAGTCGGCCAGCTTTTGGGCTGCGACCAAGTTTTTGGTGCCTTTGACAATTGCAGTGGCTTCCATGTCCCAAGGAGAGCCTTCTTTGCCCAAGATCACGTCGATGGGGGCACCGGCGGTTTTCTCGCGGGCGCCGCGCATGTCGACGCCAATGCCCACCACGCGCTCACCTTTGGCGGCTTGAACGCAAGGCGCAGAGCCGGAGTGGGTGTAAACCGCGACATTTTGGTGCAGTTTGTCCATGAATTCCCAGCCGCCTTTTTCACCCAAAAGCTGCAGCCAAGCGTAAACCGCTTGGTAACCCGTGCCCGAAGACGCAGGATTGGGCATGACCACCGAGTCTTTGTAGATCGGCTTGATCAGGTCAGCCCATGACTCGGGCTTGGGCATGTTTTTTTTGCCACCTTCGACGGTGTTGTAGCACATGACCGCCAACCAAGCGTCCATGCCGGTCCAGGTGGTGGGGTTCTTGCTGCTGCGAAACACGGGCTTGAGTTTTTCAACGCCTTTGGGGCTGTAGGCGTGCAGCATGTTCATGGAGTCAAACAAGGCGATGCTGGAAGCTCCCAAGCCCCAAATCACGTCGGCGCGTGGGTTGTCTTTTTCGGCCAAGATGCGCGCGGTCATGATGCCGGTGGAGTCACGCACCCAGGCGATTTCCACATCGGGGTGGGCGGTTTCAAAGGCTTTTTTATAGGGGCCTAATTGGTCGTTTTCCAAGGCGGTGTATACAGACAAAACAGTTTTTTGGGCCAAGGCCGGCAGGGCCAATAAAGTGACCAGCGCGCCGGTCAGCATGGTTTTAAATAAAGGGTTCAGTTTCATGAGGGCTCCGTTAAAAAATCGATCGGCGTAATGTTTTTATCAACACGGTCTTTGATGACTCAATGTCAGCATATGCAGCGTGTGTTTCAAATTAATGACAAAAGATTGATTTCAACTGCGCATTTCAAATCAGTGTCGCCGTCATTGATCTGGTTTAAGCTAAAGACAGAAATTCTGGATTGCATAAGAGGGATTTTTTATGGCGCTCACCACCGCTGATATTGTTGAATTGTTCGAGACGCGTGCGACCGAGCAGTACGGGGGCGAGGCCGTGAGTCAGCGTGAGCATGCTTTGCAGTGTGCCCATCTGGCAGAGCAGGCTGGCGAAGAAGATACCGCCGTGCTGGCCGCCTTGCTGCACGATCTCGGACACTTGCTAGGGAATGCGGCGGAGTCTGCGTTCGATGATGCGCAGCAGCGGGATGACTTGCACCAGCATATTGCCATTCCGTTTTTGCGTGGTTTGCTTCCCGATGCTGTGATCGAGCCTATTCGTATGCATGTCGAGGCAAAGCGCTATCTGTGTGCAGTTATTCCCACCTACTGGGAGAGTTTGTCACCGGCTTCCAAACGCAGTCTGGAATTACAAGGCGGGCCCTACACGGTCGCGCAATGCGAAGCGTTCATGAGTCAGCCATTTGCAGATGTGGCCGTACGACTGCGGCGTTACGATGACCTGGCTAAAGATCCGCAAGCCGTCACGCCTAATCTCGTTCATTTTCAGTTAAAGCTTGAATCACTGGCATTGGTGTGATTGGCTGGAGGTGTGTCTCTTCTTTAGAAATTGCTTGAACCCGTGACATCGGAAGTGCGATAGAAAAAATAGAACCTTTACCTATCGTGCTTTGTATGTTGATATGTCCGCCATGGCGTTGAGCCACGTGTTTAACGATGGCCAGTCCCAAACCCGTTCCACCTGTTTCGCGCGAACGGCTGCGGTCAACGCGGTAAAAACGCTCTGTCAGGCGAGGTAGATGCTCTGCCGCAATACCCGGTCCGCTGTCTTCAACAAAAAATTCAGCGCCACCATCCTTGAGTCGCCAGCCGGCGCAGATCAGGCCACCATCGGGTGTGTAACGAACTGCATTGCTCAACAGGTTAGACAAGGCACTCAGCAGCTCCGATTTCGCACCTGCCACCAGCAAGCTTGGGCCTTCAATGCTCCGGATGTCATGCGGAGGGTTGGAGATTACCAGTGACAAGCCTTTGGCCTCTTGCAGGGCTTGGGCGAGTAAGTCCTGACAATCTAACCACTCGCCCTGTCCGGGGGCCGGACTGCCTTCTAGACGAGACAGCGTCAGCAAATCGCTCACCAAACTTTGCATCCGCAGTGCCTGCTGACTCATCAAGCCCAGGTAGACATTGCGCTCGGGCTCTTGAATAGGCAGTGTTTGCAGTGTTTCGACAAATCCGCTGAGGACAGTCAAGGGTGTGCGGATTTCGTGCGAGACATTGGCCACAAAATCTTTGCGCATTGCTTCTGCCAGTTCTACTGCAGTCACATCGCGTGTGAGCATCAGTTTGCGCCGGCTCCCGTAAGGGTGAATTTGAATGGATATGCGTGAAGGATGCGTTGCACTGGCCCGCACGCCGTTGATCTGGATTTCGGCGCTGTAATCAGCATTGGCAAGGTACGCAGAAAAATTAGGTGAGCGCACCAGGTTTTGAACATATTGGCCGAGGTCGCGTTGGGGATCAACACCCAATTGATTGGCTGCAGTCAGGTTGACCCATTCGATGCGACCTGATTCATCTAATAGTACGACGCCATTGGGTGAGGCTTGAATTGCAGCCAGAAAGTTAGACAGCTTGGCATCACTGGAAAGCCGTTGCCTTTCTAGTTTCTTGAATATTTTCTTACTTCGATCATATATTTCTAACCATATCCCGGAGATTCGAGGCGATGCCGTCAAGTCAAAGTTATTCAGCCATGTCAACAGGCGAGCTGTGCGAAGTGCATCCCATGCGCTCCAGGCGGCGGCGCCAACAGCAGCACCGGCAAAGGTTAAAACAGGTGAGTCATCAAAAAGACCCCAGGCAGCGCCTAAGCTCACCAGGGCCAGCAGTTCAATCGGGCGTCGCGTCATGCCGCCATGACTGGCTTGCCCTGAACAGTCAGTCGATAACCTGCACCTCTGACGGTTTCCACCATACAGGAGGCTTCACCGAGGGATTCGCGCAGTCGCTTGACATGAACGTCTACAGTGCGCTCTTCAATAAACACGTGGTCACCCCACACCTTGTCCAGCAAGGTGCTGCGGCTGTGTACCCGCTCGGCATGTTTCATCAGGTAGTGCAAAAGCTTGAACTCCGTCGGTCCGATTTTGAGTTCTTGAGACTGGTATGAAACCCGGTAGGTGCTGGCATCCAGTGTCAGTTGCCCCACCTGTACCGAGTCTTTGATTGTTTCAGGGGCGCGTCTGCGCATCAGTGCGCGGATTCGTGCAAGCATTTCTTGCGTTGAAAAGGGTTTGGTGATGTAGTCGTCAGCGCCGGCATCCAGGCCTTGGATTTTGTCGGATTCGTCGCTGCGGGCTGTCAGCATGATGATCGGCACGGATTTAGTGCGGTCATTTTTACGCCACTGTCTTGCCAGCGAAGCGCCGCTCTCACCTGGAAGCATCCAGTCCAGCAGGATCAGATCCGGCAGCACCGCATCGACTTCACGCTGGGCGGCAGAGCCGTCATACACAACGGTTGGCGCAAAGCCGTTATGCCGCAGGTTCACAGCGATAAGCTCAGCGATGGAGGGTTCGTCCTCCACCACCAAAACCCTGGGCAGTTTTCTCATTTGACGACGGACTCCACTTGGCTCATTGGCGTGTGACGTACATCCTCGCCTTTGACGATGAAAATAATTTGTTCTGCAATGTTTTTCGCGTGATCGCCAACGCGCTCTATCGACTTGGCGAGGAAAAGCAAGTCAAGGCTTGGCGAAATGGTGCGCGGATCTTCCATCATGTAGGTGATCAGCTTGCGTAAAAAACCGTTGTATTCGTCGTCGATTTCGTTGTCCTGCTTGATGATGGCCACTGCCATGGTGGTATCAAGTCGAGCAAACGAGTCAAGCGTTTTGCGCAGCAGGGCAGCCGCCAGGTCGGAGGCCACGCGCAATTCTGAGCTGGGTAGATTGCGTGGTGAACCGCTTTGAATGATGGACCTGACCATGCGTGCAATGCGGGCGATCTCGTCACCTGCGCGCTCCAGGTTCTGCGTGGTGCGCGAAATGGCCATCAAAAAGCGCAAGTCACGTGCTGTAGGTTGGCGACGGCCAATGGTGGAGATGATCTCGTGGTCAATGCTCATCTCCATCTGGTTGATAACGGCTTCTTTTTCCAGTACCTGTTCTGCTGTTTCCAAACTCAGATGCACCAGTGCATAAATGGCTTGGTGGAGTTGAGCCTCAACCAGTCCGCCCATCTCCAGGACATGGGTTGAGATGGAGTTGAGTTCTGTGTCGAATTGGCTGGAGATGTGTTTGTCGCTCATGATTAACCAAACCTTCCTGTGATGTAGTCTTCTGTTTCGGTGCGTTTTGGCTTGAAGAATATCTGCTCGGTCGCACCGAACTCAATCAGTTCCCCCAGGTACATGTAGGCGGTGAAGTCACTGCAGCGGGCAGCCTGCTGCATATTGTGCGTCACGATGGCAATGGTGTAATCATTTTTGAGCTCATTGATCAGCTCCTCCACCTTGCCGGTAGAGATGGGGTCCAGCGCGGAGGTGGGTTCATCTAGCAACAACACCGAGGGTTTGACGGCCACGCTGCGGGCGATGCAAAGACGCTGCTGCTGGCCTCCGGACAGCGACAGGCCGTTTTGCCCCAGTTTGTCTTTGACCTCGTTCCACAGTGCAGCCTTGGTCAAGGCCCATTCGACACGCTCGTCCATGTCGCTTTTGTTCATGCTCTCGTAGAGGCGAACGCCAAAAGCAATGTTTTCGTAAATGGTCATCGGAAAAGGCGTCGGCTTTTGGAACACCATGCCGATGCGTGCACGCAGCAAATTCAAGTCCTGCTTTGTGTCCAGGATGTTGGTGCCGTAAAAATTGATCTCACCTTCGGCTCGCTGTCCAGGGTATAGGCTGTACATGCGGTTGAGTGTTCGCAGCAAAGTCGATTTTCCGCAGCCTGAAGGCCCGATAAATGCCGTGACTTTGCGTTCGGCAATGTTCATGGTGACTTCTTTCAGTCCGCGAAATTTACCGTAATAAAAGTCGAGATTGCGCACCTCGATCGCGTTTTTCAGTTCTTTAAGGGTTTCAGGCATTTTTCAGTCCGGTTTGTATGCAGTCAGTAAAGATTTGATATGAGTCAAGTCAACAGCGTGGCAGCGTTCAAGCGCTCACTTTTTCACGGAAGAAAACCCGTGCCAGGATATTCAAAACCAGTACGGCCATGGTGATAATCAGCGCGCCACCCCAAGCCAAACGTATCCAGTTTTCGTAAGGGCTCATAGCAAACTGAAAAATCACCACCGGCAAGTTGGCCATCGGCTTGCTCATGTCGGTGCTGTAAAACTGGTTGTTCAGCGCAGTAAACAAAAGAGGCGCAGTTTCGCCGCTGATGCGTGCAAGGGCTAACAGCAAGCCCGTGATGACGCCACTTTTGGCTGCCCGCAATGTGACCAGGGTAGAGACCTTCCAGCGTGGTGCACCCAGCGCAAAGGCAGCTTCGCGAAGACTTCCTGGTACCAGCCTGAGCATGTTTTCGGTGGTACGCATCACCACCGGAATAGCAATCAGTGACAAGGCCAGACTGCCTGCATAACCTGAGAACCGGCCGAAAGTGGCCACAGCGATGGCGTACACAAAAAGCCCCAGAACGATGGAAGGGGCCGACAACATGATGTCGGTGACAAAGCGTGTCAGCTCTGCAGTTTTGCTCTGGTCGCCATATTCAGTCAGGTAAACCCCTGCCAAAATACCAACAGGCGTAGACACCAAGACAGACAAGCCCACCATCATCAGGCTACCGACGATGGCATTGCGCAGCCCGCCTCCCTCAGTGCCCGGTGCCGGCGTGTCTTTGGTGAACAAATTCCAGTCCAGCGCGGCCAGACCATTGGAGAAAAGCACAAACAAAATCCAGAGCAGCACTGTCAAACCAAGTGCCATAGCGCACATGGACAGAAAAAGTCCCTGTGTATTGGAACGGCGTCGGCGTGCGTAGAGCTGTTGATTGAAATTGGTCAACATATCAACCCCCTTTGGCTTTTTCAGTGCGGTTAATTAGCAGTTTGGCCATGGCCAGCACCACAAAAGTGATCACAAACAGCAGGAACGCCAACGCAAACAAAGTGGCGATGTGAAAATCTGCCGCCTCACCAAATTCATTGGCCAGGGTGGAGGCGATAGATGTACCGGGTGAGAACAAAGATGTCGGCATTCTGTTGGCATTGCCGATGACGAAGGTGACCGCCATGGTTTCGCCAAGTGCCCGACCCAAACCCAGCATGATGCCGCCGATCACGCCCGTTTGCGTGTAGGGCAGCACGACATTGCGGATGACCTCCCAGGTGGTGCAACCCAAGCCGTAAGCTGATTCGCGCAGGATGGGCGGTGTGACGTCGAAAACGTCGCGCATCACCGCGGCAATGAAGGGCAGCACCATGAAGGCCAGCACAATGCCGGCCGCCAAAATGCCCATGCCGTTGGTGGAGCCACCGAATAAAAAACCGACCATAGGCATACCGCCCAGGATTTTTTGCAGCGGCACTTGCAGGTAGTCAGCAAAAAGTGGTGCAAAAACAAACAGACCGAACATACCGTAAATGATAGAGGGCACAGCGGCCAGTAACTCGATGGCGGTTCCCAGCGGACGGCGTAGCCAGGTGGGGCAAGTTTCTGTCAGAAAAACCGCGATTCCAAATGCCAGGGGAACGGCGATGAGCATGGCGATACCGGCACTGGCCAGCGTACCGGCGATGGATATCGCAGCACCAAACTCTTCGTTGACGACGTCCCATTCGACGCGCCAAATAAAGTTGATGCCAAATTTTTGAAATGCCGGCCAGGCATTGATGAACAGCGAAGCAATAATGCCCGTCAGGGCCAGCAAGACCAGCAGCGAGAAAGTTTGCGTGAGCCGGTGGAAGACGACGTCTTGAAATCTTTGCCGCCTGGCGATACCCACCATGTTCGTCTGGCTGGATTCGGTCATCACAGATTCATTCTGTGCGTTTGGTGAATTCATACTGGCTTCTATGCTCATGACATTACCCTGGCCATTTTGCCGATACTAAAAAACCGTGGGCCTGCGCGTTGCAGGCCCACGGCCGGTTTTTGCAGAATTTACTTCTGGATTTGTGACCAGACTCTGCTGCGGATCTGGTCAGTCAAGCTGCTAGGCAGGGCGACATAGTCCAGATCGTCGGCCATTTTGGCGCCATTTTTAAAGGCCCAGTCAAAGAACTTCAGTGCTTCAGCAGAAGCTGCTTTGTCTGCAGGTTGCTTGTACATCAGGATGAACGAAGCGGTGCTGATGGGCCAGGATGTGGCACCCTTGGCGTTCACCATGGACACGCCCATGCCCGGAACGCTGAACCAGTCTGCGCCGGCTGCAGCAGCGGCAAAGGTCTTGTCATCAGGCGCCACATATCTGCCATCAGCATTTTGCAGTTGCATGAAATTCATGCCGTTTTTCTTGACGTAAGCGTACTCGACATAGCCGACCGAGCCTTTGATGCGGTTGACGTTGGCTGCAACACCTTCGTTGCCTTTGCCGCCGACCGACGAAGCTGCTGGCCACTTGA
>JBIKHX010000145.1:0-5513 GCA_044361945.1 Polaromonas sp.
GCATTCTTTACGGCTACGTGGGCCAGTACAAAGACAAAGTGCCACTGAATCATGGTGGCTTTTCGCCGGCAATCATCCCCTCATTGGGCTACTCGATTAACGGTCAAGATTCTTTGCAGGTATTGCTGTTAGGTAATGCGGGCATTATGTTTGCGTACGGACATAGATTTTGATTTGAAAACCCAACTCGCCGCGCTGAAAAATCTTGTAGATCGGTTACATTGACTGTTTACTTTCAGCCCTCAATTAACATTCAAGCGGCTCGTTACAGGGCCTCAACGGAGACAAAAAATGTTCAATCACATCATGGTCGGCGTCAATGACTTAGAGGCTTCCAAGCGATTTTATGACGCGGTGTTTGCGGCAATGGGGGTTGGCCCAGGCATCGCTGGCAAGAGCCGGTATTACTACCGCAGTGCGACTGGCACGCTGGGCATCATCACCCCTATCAATGGGAAAGCTGCCACGCATGCCAATGGCGGAACGATTGGCCTGACAATGCAGTCGCAGGAAGAGGTGGACGCCTTTCATGCAGCGGCTGTTGCCAACGGCGGCACCACTTGCGAAGACCCGCCAGGCTTGCGGGAAGGGCCGTCGGGCAAGATGTACCTCGCGTATGTGCGCGACCCAGACGGTACCAAGTTTTGTGCGGTGTTCCGCTACGCCAAATAAACCGAACCAGCAAGCCGGCTGGTCGGTCGTGGGACGCTAGCCGGGTAAATTCAGATCGCCTTTTTGACGGTATGCAAATGACTTGTCAAACCGCTTGGCAATGTAGTCGCCGCAACTGACCTCGGGGTAATTGGCGGCCTCATTCGGCGCCGTAACAGGCACGATGGGTGTGTCAAAGTCTGGGTCAACAAACATGGCAATTGACAGCCGTTCACGGCCCGATGAATTGACCACTCGGTGGCTGTTGGACCTGAAATGATCATTCGACCAGCGTCCCAACAAGTCGCCCGAGTTGATCACCAGCGTGCCCGGAATCGGGTGCGCTGTGACCCATTCGCGCTGGCGGTTAAAAACCTGAAGTCCGCCCACCATGTCCTGGTGCAGCAAGGTAATCACGCCGTAGTCAGTGTGCGGTGCCACGCCAAACTGCTGCTCACCTGCGTCTGCTGGTTGGGGCGGGTAGTAAACCAGCGCGCCGCGTGAAATGGGCTTGGCAAAGCGGCGCACAAAGGTGTTTTCGTCGGCCTTCAAACTGACAGCCAGCGCACGCAAAATACGCTGAGCACAAACATGGCAGGCATCCATGTAGGCGTTAAGTGCAGGGCGCAGCTCGGGCATGAAGGCAGGCCAGCGGTTGGGGCCGATCATGGGGTTCCCTGCCAGGTAGTCGGCATCGTTGTCTGCCACGTCCATACCCCAGATAAAACTTTCTTTTAAATCAGCCTTGGCACGCGCGTACATTTTTGCTTCGCCGATTTTTAAATAACCTCGGTGGCGATCCGTCGGCTCAACCTGCAATTTGGAGGCCAGTGGCTGGGCAAAAAACTGATGCGCCAGCGCGTTGACTTGCTCAATCAGCATCAGGTCAACGCTGTGGTTTTTAACGTAGAAAAATCCGATGTCTTCAACTGCTGCACGCATTTGCGCACCGACGCTGGCCAGGTCAGCATGCGCACCACTTTCAAGCGGCGCAATGTCAATCACGGGGATGCTGCTCACGGCTACCTGCTTGGCCGTGGCGTAGGCTGAGGGGGTCATGCGGCCTCCTGTTTGTTGTTCTCTTTGTAGTAACCAATCACATCACCCTCAGTCGTCACGCCTAAGCCATTGAGCAGGCGGTTCGAATAATTGAAGTACGCACACACCTGGTTGACCTCCAGGATTTCACCATCGTCGCAACCTGCTTCATGAAGGGCATCAACATCGGTTTTTTGCATGCTGCCGACGTGGGTGGTGAGCTTGCCTGCGTAGCGCATCAGCGCCAGCTGTTTACCGCTGAAGGCTTGCTCTGGTGCGCGTGCGTCCATTGCTGCAAGAATGGCATCTGATCTTGCTTTGTCATTGATCAAGCGCCGTGCGTTGGTGAAGTGGTGGGTAAAACTGTACAAGCATGTGTTCAGGCTGCTGGTGTAAGACGCAATGACTTCCAGAAACCAGAAAGGTAGCGTGTTGTCAGGCGTGTGCAATACGCTTCGGTAAAGTGCCACATGGCCTTCCATGGTGTGCGGACGCAGGCTGTGCGCCTTCATGACGTTGTCTACCGTGCCGTGCGGTGTGGTGACTTTGGCATATGCTGCAGCCAGCGTGCCAGTGGCTTCTTCAAGCGGGATCATGCGAATCCAGGCAGTCATGAGAATCTCTTTCTTATCAATCTTTAAAGGGGCGTTTGACTGGCTTGCGGGCAAACAGTCGCTGCACCATGGGCTCAAAAAAAGCCAAAGGTGCGCAGTCGTAGTTGGGGTCGCAGGCGGCTTGGTCGTATTTGTCGACAAAGGTGGCGGCCCAGTCAAAGTGCGGGTGTCCGCGCCAGCGTTCGCGCTCGTTCATGTCCACGCCCGGCAGGTTGGGCGAGTGGATGTTTTGAAACGTGCCGTGGCGTTGCAGCATCCAGTAGTTACGGTCAGACACATAACTGCCCAGCAGCTCGGCTGCAAACTCACCATGGGTGGATGGGCAGGTAATAAAGCCAATGTCATGCAGCAGGCATACCACCACGTCTTCTTCGTCCAGGCCATCGCGCAAGGCCATGGTGGCTGATTGCAGTGAATGCCTGTAGTTGTTGACCATGTAGCCAAAGCTTGTGTCATGCTCAGACGCGGCCAGCATGCGCAGCACCTGGCGTGCCTGTTCTTGCTGGTAATACACGGCGCGCTGTGTGTTTAAGGTCGTCCAGTCGACACTTGAGAAATCTTGCAGCGAGATTTTTTCAATCGTCTGCCACTCGGGACGCAGCAGGGGGCTGTGGTTGGATGGCTGGGTCATAGGCGGTGCTCCATCAAGTTTCCGCCACAAAAGCGGCAAAGTCGTCGCAGCCGCCTGCAATTGCAGCCTCAAGCAATTGCTTACCTTGCTCGGCCGTTGCCAAGGCGGAATCAGACCCCACGCGGCCATCCGGAAAAGCCGCCTGGTGGGTTTGTGCGTCCCAGTGGTTGTCGCCACCGTGGTCGCGTAAAAAGGCGGCGGGAAGTTGCGCTGGCGCGGCAAGTGCTTGGGGTGACGCTTTTCTTTCAGAGCCTGGCAGCAGATGCAGGGTCATGGCAATCTCGCTAGGGGTGGCATGCATGCCTTCGCCTAGGCCGTACCATTGCTTGCGCAGCGCGTCGGCTTGGGGGTAGTCCCACCAGCTGCGCAGGCGGCAGCGTGGCGGCTGGCCGGCCATGATGCCCAAGCTCCACTGGGCGTAAATGTCTTGAAACGCAGCCTTGGCCACAGCCACATTTGCGCCGTGGCCGTTGACAAAATAAAACCGCTCAAAGCCTTGCCGCTTTAGCGACAAAACATAGTCGTTGACCAAAGCCATCAGCGTGCTGGCGCGCAATGAAATGGTGCCGGGAAAGCCAAGGTTGAACTGCGCCACGCTCAGGTTTATGGTGGGGCCAACCAGCGCACCGTTGCACTCGCCGATGCCGTGGGCGACGGCTGCAGCGGTCAGGGCATCGGTACCGATCAGTCCGATGGGGCCGTGTTGCTCAGTCGAGCCGATGGGCACGATGATGGCTTTGGACTGGGCCAGATACGCGCTGACTTCGTGCCAGGTGGCATGGATTAATTGCATATCGCGCATAATAAAGCAGATCTAAGGAATGACCATGGCGATGTCTGAAAACCTGACCTCCAGTGCCGAAAATGGCGCGCACCGCTTGGCGCCAGCAAGTGGCAAACCTATCATTGACATGCAGGGTGTGTCCAAATGGTTTGCTACGTTTCGGGCACTTGATGATGTGCATCTGCAAGTCGCTGCAGGTGAAAAAGTGGTCATTTGCGGGCCATCGGGCTCGGGCAAGTCCACATTGATTCGCTGCATTGCGCGGCTTGAAAAACACCAGCAGGGTGAGATTGTGGTGGATGGCGTGGTGCTCAGCGATGATCGCGCTAGCGTGCAGCAATTGCGGCGTGAAGTAGGCCTGGTGTTTCAGCAGTTCAATTTGTTTCCGCACCTGTCGGTGCTCGACAACCTGATGCTTGCGCCCATGAAAGTGCGCGGCCTGCCCAAGGCCGAAACCCAGGCGCTGGCCATGCAGTATCTGGAGCGGGTCGGCATTGCCGGGCAGGCCCACAAGTACCCTGGCCAGCTGTCAGGTGGGCAGCAGCAGCGGGTGGCGATTGCGCGGTCGCTTTGCATGCGGCCGAAAATCATGCTGTTTGACGAGCCCACTTCTGCGCTGGACCCAGAAATGATCATGGAGGTGCTGCAGGTGATGGAAGATCTGGCCAAAGATGGCATGACGATGATTTGCGTCACGCATGAGATGGGGTTTGCGCGTCGCGCGGCAGATAAAGTTATTTTTATGGATCACGGGCGGATTGTTGAAAGCGCTGCGCCTGAGGCGTTTTTCAGATCGCCGCAAACAGCACGATGCAAAGAGTTTTTAGGGCGCATTCTTCACCACTGACGCGTTGCGCAGGTCAAAAAATCAGTGTTGCGACTGCGCCAGTTTGCGCTCCATTCTGCGCACCCCCCACGATGCCAGCAAGATCAGCAGCAGGTATTCAAATACCAAAAACGTGTAGATTTCCAGCGGGCGGTATTCGGTCACATTCAGCTCATTGGCGCGGCGGGTGAATTCCTGCAGGCCAATCACCGACACCAGCGAGCTCATTTTGAGCACATACACAAACTGGTTGCCTAAAGCCGGCAAGATGGTGCGAATCGCTTGCGGAAACACCACATACCTGAGCGTTGCCCAGCGCGACAAACCCAGTGTTTCAGCGGCCTCGCGCTGGCCCTTGGCCACTGACTGCAAGCCTGCGCGAAACACCTCGGCCTCAAATGCCGCATCAGACAGCGCCAGCGACATCACGCCCGCAGTAAAAGCGCCAAATTGCAAACCACTCACTACTGGCAGCCCGTAGTAAACCCACAGCAGCAGTACCAGCAGCGGAATAGCGCGAAAGCATTCGACGTAGCTGCGTGCCAACAAGCGCAGTGCCTTGTAGGGCGACAACAGCGAGACAGCCAGCAGCAAACCCATCACCACAGATATCAAAATGGCCGTGACCGACAAGGCCAGCGTCATCCCAACACCTCTGATTAAAAACTCGATATTGCTCAAGCCCTTGGGCAGGAGCGGGTTGAAAACGTACCAGCCCCAGTTGTAGCTGCTGTTGCTGGCACAGCCGCCCAGCAACAACAGTGCCGTCGCCGCCAGGCAACAACGTGCAGTGTTGAAGAGCTTACTTAGCAGCAAGCCACTTGGCCTCTAATGCTTTGAAAAAGCCTTCAGATGTTTTCAGCGCCACCCAGTTGTTCAAAAAAGTCGTCCAGGTAGGGTCGTTTTGTGCGATGGGGTAAGCAAACGGGCGCTTGTTGCGTGGCTCTGCACCTGACACCGTGGTCAGCG
>JBIKHX010000146.1:0-5491 GCA_044361945.1 Polaromonas sp.
CCAAAGCGCTTCAAGACCGCCAAGCTAAATACCTGCCCGCTCCATTCCCTTTGGGCCTGGAAGGCACAACAGCCTGGCTGCAAGAAGCCGCTACTGAATTTGGCGTGTCGCCCCAGGTGTTTGAACAAGTCACCGCAGGTCCCCGCCAGCGCACAGAAAAAGCCTTGGCAGTGCACCGCCAAATGCTGCAAGGAAAAAGCATTTTCTTTTTTCCGGATTCGCAGCTTGAAATTCCACTGGCCCGCTTTTTACAGCGCGAGATGAACATGCAACTGGTGGAAGTCGGAACGCCTTATCTGCACCGTCAACATATGGCCAAAGAACTGGCCTGGTTGCCAGCAGGCACCCGCATCAGCGAAGGCCAGGATGTCGATTTGCAGCTGGACCGCTGCCTCAAGGACAAGCCCGACATGGTGGTCTGCGGTTTAGGCCTGGCCAACCCGCTGGAAGCCCAAGGCATCACCACGAAATGGGCCATCGAGCTGGTCTTCACGCCAATTCAAGGTTATGAGCAGGCCGCAGACCTCGCAGGTCTGTTCAGCCGCCCCTTGAAACGTCGCGAAAAGCTGGCCGCTTAGGAGTCAAGCATGCAGTTGACACTTTGGACATACGAAGGACCACCCCACGTCGGGGCGATGCGCATTGCCACCGCCATGCGTGATGTGCACTATGTGCTGCACGCACCTCAGGGTGACACCTACGCCGATCTGTTGTTCACCATGATTGAGCGACTGCCCAGAAGGCCGCCCGTAACCTACACCACCTTTCAGGCCAGGGACCTGGGTGGCGATACAGCCGAGCTGTTCAAAAATGCAGCCCGGCAAGCGGTTGAGCGTTTCAAGCCTGCAGCGATTTTGGTGGGCTCATCATGCACTGCCGAATTGATTCAAGATGACCCGGGCGGATTGGCCCAAGCCCTGCAGCTGCCCATCCCCGTTGTGCCTTTAGAGTTGCCTTCTTACCAGCGCAAAGAAAACTGGGGCGCCAGCGAGACCTTTTACCAACTGTGCCGCCACCTGGTCAAAAAACCCGGCGAGCCCATCCAAAAAGCACGTCCCACCTGCAACCTGCTGGGCCCTGCTGCACTGGGTTTCAGGCACAGAGATGACGTCCGGGAAATCAGCCAACTGCTCAATCAATTAGGCATCGATGTGTCAGTGGTGGCGCCTTTAGAAGCCAGCGTTGCCGATATTGAAAAACTAGCCCAGGCCGACTTCAATGTGGTGCTCTACCCCGAAATTGCATTGAGCACCGCGCAATGGCTCAAGCGTCTGTACCAGCAGCCGTACACCAAAACTGTGCCACTGGGTTTGAAAGCCACCCAGGACTTCATCGCAGAAGTTTGCGGCTTGGCCGGCGTGCCGGCACCTGCAGCTGAAGAAATGACTGCACGCGCCCGCTGGTACGCCCAATCGGTGGACTCAACTTACCTTACAGGCAAGCGCGTCTACTTGTTCGGCGATGCCACGCATGTGATCGCTGCGGCACGAATTGCCAGCGAAGAAATGGGCTTTGAAGTCGTTGGAATGGGCACCTACAGCCGTGAATTCGGACGGGATGTTCGTGACTGCGCCAAAACCTATGGCATAGAAGCGCTGATCAGCGACGACTATTTAGAAGTCGAAGCCCAGATTCAAAGTTTGCAACCTGAACTTATTTTGGGCACGCAAATGGAGCGCCATATCGCCAAGCGCCACGGCATCCCTTGTGCAGTGATTTCTGCACCCGTTCACGTGCAGGATTTTCCGGCTCGCTACGCCCCGCAAATGGGTTTTGAAGGCGCCAATGTCATTTTTGACACATGGGTGCACCCGCTCATGATGGGCTTGGAAGAGCACTTATTGGGCATGTTTCGTCAGGATTTTGAATTCCATGCAGGCGCCACACCCTCGCACCTGGGCGGCAGCCGTGCGGCAGACATTCAAGCGACTGCCTCCAAGTCGCTGCCGGAAGCTTCCAACCAAGCCAGTTGGAGCATTGAAGCGCAAAAAGAGCTGGGAAAAATCCCGTTCTTTGTCAGAGGCAAAGCCAAACGCAATACCGAAAAGTACGCGCTGGACCAAGGCGTATCAACGATCACAGTGGACACACTCTACGATGCCAAAGCTCATTTCAGCCGCTAAGCTGCCAGCGCAGGCTCAGCCACCCATGCGGGTGGTCTTGCTCACGATGGACACGCATCTGTCGAGCGCCGCCAACAGGTCAGCTTCGCTATTGGCACAAAAATTACCCGGACTGCAGTTCAAAATGCATGCCGCCAGTGAATACAGGGCCAGCGATGAGGCATTGAGCAAATGCGTGCAGGATATAGAGCGCGCAGACTTGGTCATCGTGACCATGCTGTTCATGGAAGATCACTATTTGCCCGTGATGGATGCCCTCACGGCAAAACGTCATCACTGCGATGCCATGGTTTGCATCATGTCTGCACCGCCCGTCATGCAACTCACGCGCATGGGCAAGTTCAGCATGGGCGGTCAATCATCGGGACTGATGAGCCTGCTCAAGAAGTTGCGCCCTAAGGCCAAAGACACATCAGACAACAAATCACCCAGCAAATCTGAGGGCGCAAAGCAAATGGCCATGCTCAGGCGCATCCCTAAGCTGCTGCGCTTTATTCCAGGCACTGCGCAAGATCTGCGGATTTTCTTTTTAACCATGCGCTACTGGCTGGCTGGCTCAGAGCAGAACATGGCCAACATGGTGGTGACCTTGGTCAACCGTTATGCCGATGGTGAGCGCCAAAGCTACCGCCAAGTGATTGAGGCCCAAGAGCCGGTTGAATACCCCGAAGTGGGTCTGTACCACCCCAAGATGAAAGTGAAAATAACTGATTCACTTGAGAATTTGCCCAAAGGCCTTGAGAACAAGCCCGCAGTGGGTCTGCTGCTTCTGCGCTCTTATTTGCTGGCCGGCAATGCACTTCATTACGACGCAGTGATTACGGCCTTAGAGGCACGCGGTTTGCGCGTGATACCGGCTTTTGCGAGTGGCCTGGATTCTCGTCCCGCCATTGAAAACTTCTTCATGAAAGATGGCAAAAGCCGCGTGGACGCGCTGGTGTCCCTCACCGGTTTTTCCCTGGTTGGCGGGCCTGCTTACAACGACGCCAAGGCAGCTGAGGAAATTCTGGCCAAGCTCGATGTGCCTTACATTGCAGCGCACCCGGTTGAATTCCAATCTTTAGACCAATGGGGCGGCTCACAGCGTGGCCTGTTGCCGGTTGAAAGCACCATCATGGTCGCCATTCCCGAGTTGGATGGCTCCACCATACCCATGGTCTACGGCGGCCGCCCAGGCGCTGCGGGAACCAGCTGCACGGGCTGCGAAAGAAACTGCACGTTCACACAAGAGCACCAAACGCAGGATATGTTCACCTGCGCTGAACGCACAGACATGCTTTCTAAGCGGGTAGAAAAATTAATCCGCATGCGCTTGAAAAAACGAAGCGAAAGAAAAATTGCACTGGTTATCTTCAACTTTCCGCCCAACAGCGGCAACGTTGGGACTGCGGCTTATCTTTCGGTTTTCGAGTCGCTTTTCAACACCTTGAAAACGCTCGCCAATGAGGGCTATGACATCGAGGTGCCTGCCAACGCGGACGATCTTCGTGAACGCGTGCTCAATGGCAACCGCGAAACCTACGGCGCAGACGCCAACGTTCACCACATCATTTCAACGTCAGAGCACATCCAGAATGAGCCTTGGCTCCAACAAATTGAAGCGCAATGGGGTCCGGCACCTGGCAAACAACTGACCAACGGACAGGGCATGTTTGTGCAGGGCGTGCAGTTCGGACAAGCCCTGGTTTGCATCCAACCCGGGTTTGGCTACGAAGGTGACCCGATGCGCCTGCTGTTCGAAGCAGGGTTTGCACCCACGCACGCCTTCAGCGCTTTCTATCGCTACCTGCGCACCGGCTTCAATGCTGACGCCGTGCTGCACTTCGGAACGCATGGCGCACTTGAATTCATGCCGGGCAAGCAAGCCGGTTTGTCGGGCAACTGCTGGCCAGACCGACTGATACAAGACTTGCCGAACCTGTATTTCTACGCGTCCAACAATCCCTCAGAAGGCACGATTGCCAAGCGCCGTGGCAGTGCCACCTTGTTGAGTTATTTGCCACCTACTTTTGCAGAGTCAGGTCTGTACAAAGGGCTGCTGGATTTGAAGCAGACACTGGACCGTTGGCGCGCACAGGACGATGAGATCAGCGAAGAGCGCAGTGACTTGGCCACCATGATTCACCAGCAAGCCCGCGGCCTGGAGTTGCGGGTGCCTGAACAAATTGAGGCCCAAGCCAAGTTGGTTGAGCCTTGGATCTCTGACTTGATTGATCAACTGCTGGAGATGGAGTACGCCTTGATTCCAGAGGGCTTGCACGTCATTGGGCAACTGCCGACACGGGACCAACGCCTGACCACTTTGAAAGCCATGTCGATCGCGATGGGTATCGAGGAGCCCGCTTTGTTGGAGGAATTGGTGGATGGTGCCAGCGAAGACGCTTTGAACCAACATGCAAAACACCTTAACGATGCTCAGAAAATATCGCTGCACCAACTGGTGCAATCCAACCTGCTCTTGAGCCAGGAAAGCGAACTCAACGGCCTGCTGCGCGCCCTCGATGGTCGTTACGCCCTGCCGGCACCGGGCGGTGATCTGCTGCACAACCCTGACGTCTTGCCCACAGGCCGTAATTTGCACGGACTGGACCCCTTCAAACTGCCTACGGCCTTTGCTGTGCGCGATGGTCAAAAACAAGCCGCCAAGTTGCTGGAGCGATACGCGCAAGACGGCTCCGGTGTGCCGGAATCCGTCGCCATGGTTTTGTGGGGCACCGACAACCTCAAAACCGAGGGTGGCCCGATGTCACAAGCCTTGGCTTTGATGGGTGTGACGCCCCGGTTTGACACCTACGGCAGGCTCGCGGGTGCCGAATTGGTACCTCTGGATGTGCTGAAACGCCCGCGCATTGACGTGGTGATCACCCTGTCCGGCATCTTCCGCGATTTGCTGCCTATGCAAATCAAGCTGTTGGCAGAAGCCTGCTTTCTGGCCGCCAGTGCTGATGAAGCGCCTGAAATGAACTTCATCCGCAAGCATGCCCTGGCCTACATGGCTGAGCATGGCGGCGATATGGAATCTGCTTCGCTGCGCGTTTTCGGCAACACAGAAGGCGCCTACGGCTCCAATGTGAACTTGCTGGTAGACAGTTCTGCTTGGCAAAAAGAAGATGAACTGGGCGACGCATTCACTTCGCGCAAAGGCTTTGCCTACGGCCGTGAAGGCAAACCAGTGCGCAATAACCAGTTGCTCAAGAGCGTGCTGGCTGATGTGTCACTGACGTACCAGAACCTGGACTCGGTGGAGTTGGGCGTCACCAGCATTGACACCTACTTTGACACGCTGGGCGGTATCAGCAGAGCGGTTTTACAAGCCAAGCACGACCGCGATGGCGACGCAGCCACTGCACCGCCTGTCTACATCGTGG
>JBIKHX010000147.1:0-5476 GCA_044361945.1 Polaromonas sp.
CGCGCGAGTTCAAAAAATCGCAAGGCGCTTTGATCATTGTTTTTGGTCTGGCGCTGGTGTTTATTTTCCTGGTGCTCGCAGCCCAGTTTGAGAGCTTCATTGACCCGCTGGTGATCATGTTGTCGGTGCCGCTGTCCATGATCGGTGCCTTGATTGCGCTCAAGTGGAGTGGCGGCTCGCTCAATGTGTATTCGCAGATCGGCCTGATCACCCTGGTCGGACTGATCACCAAACACGGCATCTTGATTGTCGAGTTCGCCAATCAGCTTCGCGGGCAGGGCATGACCATGATTGATGCCGTTGTTAAAGCAGCTTCACAGCGCCTTCGTCCCATCATGATGACCACCGGTGCCATGGTGTTGGGGGCCTTGCCGCTGGCGCTGGCCACAGGTGCCGGAGCCGAATCCCGTATGCAAATCGGCTGGGTGATTGTGGGCGGCATGTCGCTGGGCACTGTGCTAACCGTGTTTGTGGTGCCCACCATGTACACCTTGTTTGCCCGCAAGAAAGTACCGGGCGCCAGCAAGCGCGAGGCCCATGAGAGCCCGGTTGCCGGAGAGCATGGCCACGGCATCGCGCCGGAGATCATCGCCAAGTAAAGACGGGCTGTGTGTGAGATGGCGGCGCTTAAATGGCGCCGTCAAACATCATCACGTCAACCAGATCGCCCGCTGCCACGTGGCCTTGCCCGTGGTGCAGAACGATCAGGCCATTGGCCTCGGTCATCGAGCTGAGCACGCCGGAGCCCTGGTTGCCGGTCGTCCTGACCTGCAAGGATCCATCTGCAGCACTTGAGACCCAGCCGCGCTGGTACTCGGTTCTACCGGCTTTTTTGCGCAGCGCTTCCTGGCTGTGGGCCTTCAGAAGCGGGGCGGCCTTGTCGGTGCAGCCCATCATTTGCAACAGCGCTGGCCGCACAAAAGCCAAAAATGTGACCATCACCGCCACCGGGTTGCCGGGCAGGCCAAAGAGCACCGCGCCAAGCTCTGCACCCGGACTGGCCGCGATACGCCCCACCGCCATGGGCCGGCCCGGCCGCATCGCAATGCGCCAAAAAGCCACATCACCCAGCTTTTTCATCATGGCTTTGGTGTAGTCAGCCTCGCCAACGCTTACGCCGCCACTGGTGATGATGGCGTCGGCCTGCACAGCCGCCCTGCGAAATGCCGCCTCTAACTCGCTCGGCTTGTCTTTGACGACGCCCATGTCAATCACTTCACAGCCTAAGCGCCGCAGCAAACCAAAGACGGTGTAACGGTTGCTGTCGTAGATGGCGCCCTCACGGGGGGCTTGGTCGAGCGAGAGTATTTCGTCACCGGTTGAAAAGTAGGCCACGCGCAGCGTCCTAAAGCATGGCAGCGTGGCCAAGCCCAGGGATGCAGCCAGACCCAGCCGGGCCGGCGTGATCATTTGGCCGCGCCTCAGGGCGGGGTGGCCCAGGGCCACATCTTCACCGCGCAAGCGCCGGTTATCGCCTGCAGCCAGAAGACCCGGAGCAATAACAATATGCTCGATATTGCCATCGGCAAAGCTGACCATTTCTTGCGGAACCACGGTGTCAAAGTCAGCCGGCATGATGGCGCCGGTCATGATCTTGACGCACTCGCCGATGCCGGCCTTGCCTGCCCAGGCTTTGCCTGCAAACGCAGTGCCCACCACCCGCAGCTGCAGTGCTTTGCCGGCTTGTAGTTGGCGGCCGTCAAAGGCATAGCCGTCCATGGCCGAGTTGTCATGGGGTGGCACATTCAGCGGAGATATCACGTCATGGGCCAGCACCTTGCCCAGAGCCTCGAACAAGGCAAGCGATTGTGATTCGCGCACCGGCGTGACTAAGCGCGCCAAAAAATCGAGCACGCCTTCAGCCGGCAGGGCTTGCGGGTCATAGCCTTGCAGTTCGGCGGCGATCTGGGCAATGGTTTTCATGGCTTGGCTGTGCAGTTGGCGCTTGGACCTTAGCGCTTTTCCAGCTGGTGCAGCTCGGCCAGCGTGTTGGCATTGAAAAATGCCTTCGGGTCATCGCCTGGCAGGTCAAAGGGCACCAGCGTGGTCTTGTGCTGGGCTGTCCAGGCATCGATTTTACGGCCGCCACCATGTGTGAAACGGACCACGCTCTCCAACATGACTGAGCGCATCAGGCAAAACACCGGCTGCGGGCGTAACTGCCCGTCTTCTTCGCGCGCCGCTGCCATGGCGATCTCGGCGTCTTCAGTTTTCAGCGCTGAGACCAGTCGGGCCACCAGGTCGAGTGGGAACAAGGGCGTGTCGCAGGGCACGGTCACCACAAACGCGGTTTCGGCGCGCTCCAGACCGGTCAGAAAACCGGCCAGCGGCCCGGCAAAGTCGCCCAGGCTGGCGGCATCCGGCCAGACCGGCACGCCAAAGGATTCGTAAGCGGCCAGGTTGCGGTTGGCATTGATCAGCAATTCGCCCACCTGCGCGCTCAGGCGCAACTGGGTGTGCAGCGCCAGTGGCACGCTGTTGAAGTTTTGCAGACCCTTGTCAGCCCCACCCATGCGGGAGCCGCGGCCGCCGGCAAGGATCACGCCGGTGATGTCAGAGATGTCGATCATGAGGGACAGTCAAAAGTCGGGGATGGATCCCTGCCTGCGTAGGGATGACGGTGGGTATGCAGGGATGACGGTGTGTGTGCAGGGATGGCGTTTTTGCCGTCATTCCCGCGAAGGCGGGAATCCATCCCATGGCTGCGCTTGAACACGCGTTCACGTTCAGCCACCGATGTAACTCATTTCAACGCGTTTCAGGCCTTCGCCGAGTGTTGTGTCGGCGGGCAGTGCGGCGCGCAGCTCAGAATAACGATCGCTTCGGTTTTGCCAGATCTGCGCTACAGCGCCGGCGATCTGGGCGTCTGAAAAATCACCGCGCAACAGGGCGCGCAGATCGTGTCCCTGGCTGGCAAAAAGGCATAAAAACAGCTTGCCTTCGGTTGACAGGCGGGCGCGGTTGCAGTCACCGCAAAAAGCGTGCGTCACGCTGCTGATCACGCCGACTTCGCCCGCGCCATCGGCGTAGCGCCAGCGCTCGGCGGTCTCGCCGGGGTAATTCGGGTCGATGGCTGAAAGCGGGAATTCGGCCTGAAGGCGCTCAATGACCTGCGCCGACGGCAGCACCTCGTCCATGCGCCAGCCGTTGGTGGCGCCCACGTCCATGTACTCGATGAAACGCAGAACCACGCCCGAGTTGCGGAAATGGCGCGCCATGGGCAGGATTTCGGCGTCGTTGGTGCCGCGCTTGACGACCATGTTGACCTTGATAGGCGCCAGGCCCACGCGCTGTGCTGCTTCAATGCCCTTGAGCACATCGGCCACCGGAAAGTCCACGTCATTCATGCGCCTGAACACAGCGTCATCCAAGCCGTCCAGGCTGACAGTGATGCGTTGCAGGCCGGCGTCTTTCAGGCTTTGGGCTTTTTTGGCCAGCAGCGATGCGTTGGTGGTCAGCGTGATGTCCAGGAGTTGACCGCTTGGGGTCTGAATTTTCGCCAGCATGCCGATCAGCACTTCCAGGTGCTTGCGCAGCAGGGGCTCGCCCCCGGTCAGGCGGATTTTTTCGACGCCATGGGCCACAAACACCTTGGCCAGGCGGGTGATTTCTTCAAAGCTCAGCAGCGAGCTTTGCGGCAAAAACGCATAGTCTTTGTCAAACACCTCGCGCGGCATGCAGTAGCTGCAACGAAAATTGCAGCGGTCGGTCACACTGATGCGCAGATCCCGCAGCGGCCTGGCCAGGGTGTCGGCCAGCAAGCCCGTGGGCGCGAGCAGTTCAGCCGGAACCAAGGGCACACGGCTGGCATAGCGGATATCGGCAAGGGGAATGATTTTGTCTGTCATGCATGTCTCAATGGTCTGAATTTACCTCATCGCGATGCTGCCCCCGGCCTTAAGCGCAGCGCGCACCGTCGACTTCAATACAGACGCCGCTGATAAAAGCCGCCTCGTCACTGGCCAGGTAGAGCGCAGCATTGGCCACGTCCAGGGCTGTTGAGAAGCGTCCCAGTGGAATGCTGGACAAAAAGCGAGCGCGGCGGGCCTCGCCCTCAGCGCCTTCCATGCTGCCGCCGGCAAAATCGGCAGACAGGCCGGTGTCGGGGTTGAACACCGGGTTGATGCAGTTGACGCGAATCTGGTCCGGCCCCAGTTCGGCAGCCAGCGACTTGCTGGTGATGATGACCGCGCCCTTGGAGCCGTTGTACCAGGTCAGACCCGGGCGCGGGCGCACGCCGGCTGTCGATGCGATGTTGATGAAGCTGCCGCCACCTTGCGCGCGAAACACCGGCACGGCATGCAGGGTAGACAGGTAAATGCTTTTGACATTGACGGCGTAGCAGCGGTCAAAATCGGCTTCGCTGACCTCGAGCGCGGGCTGGTTGCGGTGCGTCCAGCCGGCGTTGTTGACCATCACGTCGAGCCGGCCGTACTGCGCCACGGCGTGTGCGACCAGCGCTTTCACCTGCTCGCTTTGCGTGACATCAGCCGCAAAAAACGAAGCCTTGCCGCCGTTGCGCACGATGCTGCCTACCACCCGTTGGCCTTGCACTGCATCAATGTCATTGACCACCAAGTGGGCGCCTTCTTGCGCCAGTCGCAGTGCAATACCTTCGCCGATGCCGCTGCCTGCGCCTGTGACGATGATGGATTTGTTAAGCAGCCGCATGGTTCTATCCTGGGTTTGAAATAAAAAACAAAAAGGTGTTCAGTGCAGCCGGCAATCTTCAGCCGTGCTTAAAGGCCACGGTTTTGAGTGTGGTGAAGCCGTGCAGCGCTTCAAAGCCTTTTTCGCGGCCATAGCCGGATGATTTGACGCCGCCAAAAGGGAGTTCAACGCCGCCGCCGGCACCGTAGTTGTTGATGAAGACCTGACCGCTGCGCACACGCTTGGCCATGCGGAACTGGCGTGCGCCGTCGCGTGTCCAGACGCCCGCCACCAGACCGAAGGGCGTGGCATTGGCCATCTCCACTGCCTCGTCTTCTGCCTCAAAGCGCATGGCGCACAGCACCGGGCCAAAAATCTCTTCTTGTGCCAGTCGGTGCATCACCGGCACATCGCGCAGCAAGGTGGGTGCCTGGTAAAAGCCGGCTTCAGGCGCTTCGTCAACCACCCGGCCTTGCGCCACCATCGGTATGCCGGCAACTTGCGCATCGCTTAAAAAATCCCACACCCGTTGCTGCTGGCTCTGGCGGATCAGCGGCCCCAAGTCCAGGTCCATGGCGGCCGGGCCCACCCGCAGGCTTGCAAAGGCCGCGCCCAGGCGCTCGAGCAGCGGCTCGTAAATACTTTCTTCCACCAGCAGGCGTGAGCCGGCCGAGCAGGTTTGGCCGGCGTTTTGCACGATGGCGTTGACAAAGGTCGGCAGCGCCGCATCCAGGTCGGCGTCGGCAAAGACGATTTGCGGGCTTTTGCCACCCAGCTCCAGCGTCACAGGGCAATGCCGCTCGGCCGCCACCTGCTGGATCAAAGT
>JBIKHX010000148.1:0-5461 GCA_044361945.1 Polaromonas sp.
TGAGACTGCGCGAGATGCTCAATTGGTCTGCCCGGAGGGGATCGAACCCCCGACCCTCAGCTTAGAAGGCTGATGCTCTATCCAACTGAGCTACGGGCAGCCGCTTAAACAGGGCTTTAGATGCTAAGGATTGTCTCACGGCGCTTTCCCGGCCATCATCTATGTCACTGGCACGGCGCGGGGTGATGCGGCAAGGAGCCAGGCACAAAAAAAGCACAGTTACCTGTGCTTTGTTGATGTGCAGACCGGGCTTAACCGATGTTTAAAGCTGCTTTGGATGTATCTGGTGCCCGGGAGAGAACTCGAATCTCCACATCTTGCGATACACGGACCTGAACCGTGCGCGTCTACCAATTCCGCCACCCGGGCACAGCCAGCAGTGTACCATTAGCCCGGCATCAGACTGAGGCCTTTGCGCAATATATCAGTCTGTTGCCGGCCCAGTTTTGACACACGTGTGCATTATGCTGAGCATGACGGGGTCTAGGTTTGACCCTTCTGTGAAAGAGACGACTTATCAAAACAAATCATCCCCCAAAGAGCCAGGCCGCGAGTCTTCTTGCCGAATTTGAAGGCACGGTTTCCGGTCACCGGGACGGCCACGGCTTTGTGCAGCGCGATGACGGCGAGGCTGACATCTACCTGCCCCCCAATGAAATGCGTGCAGTGCTGCACAAAGACCGGGTCAAGGCCCGCATCGTGCGGCAAGACCGCAAAAACCGGCCTGAAGGTCGTGTCACCGAGATCATTCAGCGCTCGCCCAACCCGATCATCGGCCGGCTCTTGCAAGAAAGCGGTGTCTGGCTGGTTGCACCGGAAGACAAGCGCTACGGTCAGGACGTGTTGATACCCAGAGGCGCGACCGGCACCGCCAAGACCGGTCAGGTGGTGGTGGTGGAACTCACCGAGCCGCCGGCTTTGTTTGGCCAGCCGGTGGGCCGGGTCAAGGAAGTGCTGGGCGAGATTGACGACCCGGGCATGGAGATTGACATTGCGGTGCGCAAGTACGGCGTGCCGCACGAGTTCAGCGACGAGGCCATGGCTTTGGCCCGCAGCTTGCCCGATGCCGTGCGCGCTGTCGATAAACAGGGCCGTATCGACCTGACCGACGTGGCGCTGGTGACGATAGACGGGGAAGACGCCCGCGACTTTGATGACGCCGTTTATTGCGAGCCGGCCAAAGTCGGCCGCAGCAAAGGCTGGCGCCTATTGGTAGCAATTGCTGATGTCAGCCACTATGTAGAAACCGGCAGCGCGATTGATATTGACGCCTACGACCGTGCCACCAGTGTGTATTTCCCGCGCCGGGTGATCCCGATGTTGCCGGAAAAACTGTCTAACGGTTTGTGTTCACTCAACCCGAATGTTGAGCGTTTGTGCATGGTGTGTGACATGCTGATTACGGCCAAGGGCGAGGTTCACGCTTACCAGTTTTACCCGGCTGTGATGTTCAGCCACGCCCGGTTCACCTACACCGAAGTTGCGGCTATTTTGGCGAATACACGCGGGCCAGAAGCGACGCAGCGCAAGACCTTGGTGCCGCATTTGCTGGACCTGCATGACGTTTACCAGGCGCTGCTCAAGCAGCGCGGCGTGCGTGGCGCGGTGGACTTTGAGACCACTGAAACCCAAATAGTTTGTGACGAGGCCGGCAGGATCGAAAAAATTGTGCCGCGCACCCGTAACGTGGCTCACCGGCTTATTGAAGAAGCCATGCTGTCGGCCAATGTTTGCTCGGCGGACTTTATTGCGCAGAGCAAGCATGTGGGTTTGTTCCGCGTGCACGAAGGCCCGACGCCAGAGAAAAAAGATGTGCTGCGCAACTACCTCAAGGCCATCGGCTTGGGTTTGAATATCAGCGACGACCCGGCGCCCGGTGAGTTCCAGGCCATTGCCATGGCCACCAAAGACCGCCCCGACGCCCAGCAGATCCATTCCATGCTGCTGCGCTCTATGCAGCAGGCCATTTACACGCCCATGAACAGCGGCCATTTCGGCCTGGCTTATGAGGCCTACACGCACTTCACCAGCCCGATCCGGCGCTACCCTGACTTGCTGGTGCACCGTGTCATCAAGGCGGTGCTCAAACAGGCCAAATACCAATTGCCGGCGCTGCCGACGCCCGGCGAGGCGCATGCCAAGCTGTCCAAGCGACTGGCTTCGCGGGCTGCGGAATCGGGTGAGAAGCTCAAGAAACCGACGGTCGATCAGATGGCTTGGCAAGCCGCCGGCCTGCATTGCAGTGCCAACGAGCGGCGCGCCGACGAGGCCAGCCGCGACGTCGAGGCATGGCTCAAGTGCAAGTACATGCGTGAACACCTGGGCGAAGAGTTTGGCGGGGTTGTCAGCTCGGCCACCAGCTTCGGTATTTTTGTCACGTTGGATGCGATGTATGTGGAAGGCTTGGTGCACATCACTGAGCTGGGCGGCGAGTATTTCCGTTTTGACGAAGCCCGCCAGGAGCTGCGCGGCGAACGTACCGGTTTGCGCTACGCCATCGGCACCCGGGTGCGCGTGCAGGTCAGCCGTGTGGACCTGGATGGCCGCAAGATTGATTTCCGTTTAGTGCGTGAAGGCGAGGAGTTGCTGACGCGGGCCATGAAAGACAAGTCCGGCGAGGGAGGCGACGCTTCACGCGGGGACAAGCGCTCTGAAAAAAATGCCGCCAACGGTGACAGCAAGCGGGAAAAACGTTCGGCTGCGCGCGCCGGCGGTGCCTCAGACCGGGGCCTGGCCCGCTCGCCTATTCAGGCCTTGAAAGCGGCGGTCAAAAAAGCGTCCGCCGGCGGGCCGCGCAAGTCCGGCAAGAAACCACGGCGATAGGGCGATCATGCTGCGCGTACTTGGGTTTTTACTTGAAACAGTTTCTTACCTGCTGGTGGGTGCAGCCTTGCTGCGCGCCTACATGAACTGGCTGCGCATCAGCATGGCTTCTCAGCCCGGTATTTTTGTGATGGCCCTGACCAACTGGCTGGTGCAGCCTTTGCGCCAGGTTTTGCCAAAGGCTTTGGCCAGGTCGCGTTTGGACAGTGCCAGTTTGATTGCGGCCGCCTTGCTGGCCTTGGTTTATGCCTTGCTGGCCGGATTGTTGTTCGGCAGGTTGGCAGGCGGTGAATTACCGTGGCTGGGTTTGCTGACACTTTCGCTGCACATGCTGGCTCGGGTCGCTCTGCAGGCGCTGACCATGCTGGTGTTTGCCTTTGTCATCATTTCCTGGGTGCAACCCGGCTCTTACGTTCATGGTTTGCTCTCGCGTCTGGTCGAGCCGGTACTGGGGCCTTTGCGGCGGGTGGTTCCTTCCATTGGTGGGGTGGACCTGTCTGCCATGGCCTTGCTATTGCTCTTGCAGATCGGTTTGATGCTGCTGGCTTGAACCCGGCTTGAAGCGGTGCCGCAAAGCGCAGTTTCAGGTCTTAGGACGGGTGAGCCGTTCCAGGCCCAAGCCTTCTGTGTCGATGGCGGTTTTTTTGCCGCCCAGCATGTCGGCCACCAGACGCGCGCTGCCGCAACTGAGCGCCCAACCGCTGGAGCCGTGACCCAGGTTGAGCCAGACGCCTGGCACACCTGCGTTGCCGATAATCGGCGGGCCGTCCGGCAGCATGGGCCTGGCACCTTTCCAGATTTGTACGCCGGATTTGCTGCCGTTGAGCTGGGCTGCGCCCGGAAACCAGTCTTGCAGTACTTTGTAGAGCGTTTGCACCGCATCTTCATTTTTGTGTGCCAGCGAGCCACCGATCTCAGCGCTGCCGGCCACCCGCACGCGGTGACCGATGCGAGAAATAGAGATCTTGTAGCGTTCGTCCATCAGGCCGCTGCGGGGCGCATCAAGGGGCTCGCGAACGGGGGCGGTCAGTGAGTAGCCGTAGACGGCGGTCGTCGGAATTCGCACCCCCAGCGGCTTGAGCAGGCGCGCCGAAGCCTGCCCGGCGCAGACCACTATCGCGTCATAGCGGCGAGCTTCGGTCTCGCCAGCCACAAACACGCTGGTGGGCTGCGCACTGTCGATTCGCTTGATCGTGGTGTTGAAATGAAACTCGGCGCCCAGCTGCTGTGCATGGGCTTTGAGCAAGGAGGCAAACTGGCGGCAGTTGGCGACCTCGTCATCGGGCAGGTGAATCGCGCCGGAAAAAACGGTCTCAGGGTTGAGCGCGGGCTCTATCAGTCGGGCCTGGGCGGCGTCTATCGCCTTGAATTCAACCCCCGCATCGCGCAGCACCTGCAAGCCGGCTTCCACCATGGCCCGGTCTTTGTCAGAGCGCAGCAGCACCATGTAGCCATCGCTGCGATCGTATTCCAGCCGCAAGTCGGCACTGAGCTGATGAAGTCGTTCGCGGCTGAAAAAAGCCAGTCGTTGCAAGCGGGCCCGGTTCAGGGCATAGGTGGCTGGTTTGCAGGCCCGCCACCATTTCCAAATCCAGGCTATGTCGTTGGCCGACATCGGCCAGCCCAGGCGCACCGGTGAATGGCGGCTGAGCAGGTGGCTGAGCACCTTGCCTGGCATGCCGGGCGCAGCCCAGGGTGTCACGTAGCCGGGGGCCACCACACCCGCATTGGCAAAGCTGGCTTCTTCGGCGACCGAGTCGTGCTGCTCAATGACGGTGACTTCGTGGCCGTCAGCAGCCAACTCATAGGCCGTGGTGACACCAATGATGCCGGCACCTAGAACCGCGACTTTCATGAGAAAGCCACTGGCAAGGCTGTTGGAGCTGGGGTTGAGTCGGGGAAGTAAGGCAAATCGGGCATGAGGTTAATTATCACTGCCCGCGCGCTGCGTTAAGCGCGGCTTCGACTTGCAGCGATGTGTCCAGAATCGCATCATCATGCAAAGCGGCCTGCCACAGCATCAGCCCGACCGGTAGTTGCGTTGCCGTGTTTGCCGGTGCAAAGCAGGGCACAGAGATAGCGCATCCGTCAAGCATGTTGACCACAGCGGGATTGCGCAGCAGGAGCCCATTGACCCTGAAAAAATTCACATCGTCATCGATCAACCCGGCAATCGGCGGCGCAACCATGGGCACGGTGGGGGACAGCACGGCGTCAAAGCCGGCCAACAGAACATTCATACGGCCAATCCAATTTTGCCGGGCCGCCACCAGATCGATGTAATCGGCGGCGCTCATGCTGGCGCCCTTGAGAATCCGCAAGGCCACGCGCGGGTCGTAAAGGGCTTGCTTGTGGGCAATCAGCTCGCGATGCCAGGCATAGCTTTCGGCCGCTGAAAGTCCGCCGGTGGCGTTGATGCCGGCCAGCTCCGAGAGTTCTGTCAGCGGGATTTCAATGATTTGCGCACCTGCTGCGCTCAGTATGCGCAAGCTGTTGTCAAAGGCGCTGGAGACGCATTCGTGAAGGCCGTCTTGCATGAGCGTGCGGGCCACTGCAAAGCGGTGGGCAGACAAAGGTTTGCCGGCCAGCGCCACGCGCCGGTCGGCCAGTATTTCGTGCACTGTCACGGCGTCACGCA
>JBIKHX010000149.1:0-5429 GCA_044361945.1 Polaromonas sp.
GACCAGCGCCGCACCAGCCGGGTAGACAAATATTGCAAGCGCGCCAGCTCGACCTGCAGCTTGCCCTCATGGCTGCGGGCGCGTTGCGCAAAGATCTCAAGAATCAACAGGGTCCGGTCGTTGACCGGCATGTCCAGCGTGCGCTCAAGGTTGCGCTGCTGGGCCGGGCTCAGAGACTGGTCAAACAGCACTTCTGTTGCGCCGACCTCGCGGGCCATCATTTTGATTTCTTCGGCTTTACCGGTGCCTACAAAAAGCGCCGCGTCGGGCGCTTTTCGTTTGCAGGTCATGCGAGACACAGGGGTTAGACCCGCCGTCTGGGCCAAAAGCCCCAACTCTTCGAGATGTGTGTCGAAATTCGGCAGGCCGAAATCAACACCGATCAAAATGACGTTGGTGAAAGCTGCGGGGCGAAGGTCCACAGGGCTTAGCTTGCAGGGCTTTCGTCGGACTCGGAGGCGGTGAAATTCACAGCGCGTCCGGGCACGATGGTCGAGATAGCGTGTTTGTAAACCATCTGGGTGACCGTATTACGAAGCAGGACAACGTATTGGTCAAAAGATTCAATCTGGCCTTGCAGCTTGATGCCGTTAACCAGGTAGATCGACACAGGCACATGTTCGCGGCGCAGGGTGTTGAGGAAAGGGTCTTGCAAGAGCTGACCTTTGTTGTTATTGCTCACGATATTCTCCGTGTTTCAGAGTGAGTTGATGAAGCCTTACCTTACCACAGCACTTTCTGGCAGGCGGCCCGGGCTAGTCCGATTCCTTGCCCGAAAAAGGGTTGCTCGAGGTCTTCATCTGGATGCGCATGGGCGTGCCGACCAGGTCAAACTCTTTGCGAAAGCGCCCTTCCAGGTAGCGCTTGTAGGACTCGCTCACATGCTCTAGTGAATTGCCGTGAACAATGATGATGGGCGGGTTCATGCCGCCCTGGTGGGCATAGCGCATCTTGGGGCGGAACATGCCAGAGCGCTGAGGTTGCTGAAACTGCACGGCTTCGAGTAGCAAGCGGGTGAGCACCGGGGTAGACATTTTGCGGTTGGCCGAGGCGTGGGCCTGGATGATGGATTTCCAGACCGGCGCCAGACCTTGGCGCTTGATGGCCGAAATACGGTGGATGGAGGCAAACTTGAGAAAACCCAGACGGGTTTCGATAGAGCGCTCCAGGGTTTCCCTCTGGTAGCTGTCCACCGCGTCCCATTTGTTGATGGCCAGCACCACAGCGCGGCCCGACTCGAGTATGTAGCCGGCGATGTGCGCATCTTGGTCGGTCACGCCCTGTGTGGCGTCCAGCAGCAAGAGCACGACATTGGAGTTTTCGATGGCTTGCAGGGTTTTGACCACCGAGAATTTTTCGATCGCCTCAAAAACCTTGCCCTTGCGGCGCAGGCCGGCGGTGTCGATCAGCTCGAACTTCTGGCCGGCGCGCTCAAAAGGCACCGAAATTGCGTCACGTGTGGTCCCGGGCAGGTCAAAGGCCACCAGGCGTTCTTCACCCAGCCAGGTGTTGATCAGGGTCGATTTGCCCACGTTGGGCCGCCCTGCCACGGCGAGCTTGATGACGGTCGGGTCTTCGGGTTCACCCAGCTCGTCCGGGTCGGGCAGGTGCAAGGGAGCCAGCGCCATGTCTACGAGCGTTCGCATGCCCTGACCGTGCGAGGCCGACACCGGCAGCACTTCCCCCAGCCCCAGCTCAAAGAATTCGGAGAGCTGCACGCCTTCGGTCATGCCTTCGGCCTTGTTGGCCGTCAGCACCGTCGGCTTGCCTAGCTTGCGCAGGTATTTGCCAATGTCGTGGTCCTGAGCGTTCAGCCCGGCCCGGGCATCAACCACAAACACCACCACATCGGCCTCGGCCACGGCCTGGCGCGTCTGCTTGGCCATTTCCTTATAGATGCCGGAAGCGGCATCGGGCTCAAAGCCGCCCGTGTCGATGACGATGTACTCCTGCGAGCCGAGCTTGCCGTTGCCGTAATGCCGGTCGCGCGTGAGCCCGGCAAAGTCCGCCACAATCGCATCCCGCGATTTGGTCAGGCGGTTAAAGATCGTCGATTTGCCCACATTCGGGCGGCCCACCAGGGCAATAACAGGTTTCATCAAAAATCTTTGAACAGGCGCTTACGTGCGCCTGCTTATTGCGGCTGAAAGCCGAAAATATTGCCCTTGCGGGTGACCACCACCAGGGTGTCCCCCACCAGCACCGGCGGGGCAACGATGGCTGAGCCATCCGTCGAAAGCCGGTTGAGCAAGCTGCCATCCTGGCGGGACAACAAATGCACGAAACCGCTAGCGTCACCCACGGCGATCGAGCGACCCACCACGTGCGGCGCTGTCAGCCCCCGGTAGCGCAACTCGTCCGAGGTCCAGGCGCGTTCGCCATCCGCCCGCTGCCAGGCAATGACCCGGCCATCGGATTCGACGCCAAAGACAAGCCGCTCGTCGCCGTCCAGACCCTGGCTGCCGTCTGCAGGACGGCTCCACAACAGGGATCCACGCTCGGCGTTGACGCAGCCCACGCTGGCCTGAAAAGCTCTGACGCAAACGGTTTGCTGCAGCCGGCTGGCTGGCCCGACCAGATCGACCAGGCGTTCGATGTCATTGACGCCGCGCGGAATCGCAATCGGCAGCTCCCAGCGCACGCTGCCGTTGTCAGGGTTGAGTCCGGTCAGGCGCCCGCCCAGGCCGGCCACCAGGGTGTTGCCCACCGCCTGTAAAACACCCCCCTGGCGCAGCACCAGCGGCTCGCCAGGGCGTTGCTGGGTCCAAAGCTTGCGCCCGGTGGCGCCGTCAAAAGCGCTGACTGAGCGATCAGCTGCCAGCACAAACACACGCCCGCCTGCAACGAAAGGCGCGGTAAAAGCCTGCGCCAGCAGTTTTTGGCGCCAGATGACCTTGCCCTCGCCCATGGTCACGAGCTCATTGCTCTGCGAGATCACCGCTGCCAGACGGGCGTCACCGCCCACACCTGCGGCCAGTGCAGCGCCGGCATTGATGCGCCAGAGGTCCCGACCGGTGCCGGCGTCCACCGCAAGCACCAGGCCATTGCCAGCGGCCAGCATCACGCTGTTGGCGCTGGCGCTGAGGGTCAAAGGAAAGTTAATCTCACCCAGCTTCGCCGTCCAGGCTTGCTTGACGGGAACCATGGCGGTGAACGGCTTGAGCTGGGCGGGTTGAGGCTGGTTGGCGCCTCCCGAGCAGGCACCAAGCAAAGCCATGGTGACACCAGCCGCCAGCAAGCGGGCGCAGTTCAACAGGGTGTGCGCACCCTTGCAGGGCCATGCTGTGTGCGAAATCATTTGCCGGCCTCTTTGGAGCTTGCGGCAGGCGCCGCCGTCTTGACAACCGGGTCCACACCCAAAGCATTGAGCTTGATCTCGATGATGCGGCGGTAATCAGAACGCTCGTCCAAGCCTTTGTAGGCGCTCTGGTACTGCGCTTTGGCTTCGGTTTTTTTGCCTTGGGCCAGCAAAATGTCGCCGCTGCGGTCGGCAGCCAGCGGAGCAAAGTCCTTGGGCATGGGTGCTGACAGCTGTTGCAGGGCTTCATCATAGGCCCGGGTTTCAAACAGCATGCCTGACAAACGCAAGCGGGCCACAGATTGGTAGCCCGCGTCAGTGCCTTTGCCAGCCACCCAGGCCAGCGCGCCCTTGGCAGCGTCAAGATTGCCTTTGTCATGGTAAATGCGGGCCGCCAGCAGGGCAGCCTGCTCAGCATAGGCGGTGCCAGCGTAACGATCTTTCATGTCGGCCATGACACGCTCAAGCTTGGGCACATCACCGGCAACAGCAGCGCGCTCGACTTCGTCATACATCACAGCCGCTTGCGACGACTGGTTGCGCTGCCAGTACTGGTAGCCGTTCCATGCGGCCACAGCACCAAAAACGGCTATCAAAACCCAGGAAATCACGTTGCCATAACGCTTCCAGAAATGCTTGAGTTCGGCGAGTTGTTCCTGCTCTTCGAGGTCCAGATGTTTTGCCATGGGTCTTTATCGCTTGTGCCGTGAGGTAAAACCTCGATTGTAGGGGGGCGGCCCGTTCAAGCGAGCAAGACGGGCGCCCAGGCTGCTGCATCGGCGAGCGGGTGCAAAGTCTGCTCTGACGCGGCCTCGGCTTTACCGGCTCGCAGCGGCTTGACTGCCACGCAGCCGCTGGCGAGTTCGGTTTCGCCAAATATCAACGCAAAGCGGGCGCCGCTGGCGTCTGCTTTCTTGAACTGAGACTTCATGCTGCCCATGCCGTCGGCGCCCGAGCTGGCATGCATCTGCACGCTGACACCTGCAGCCCTGAGTGTCTGCAAGGTGCGCAAAGCCAGTGGTAAGGCAGCCGCATCCGGCACCACGGCATAAGCATCAGGTGCCAGGGGTGGCACAGCCTGCCCGCTTTCTTGCAGCAATTCAAGAACGCGCTCAACCCCCAAGGCCCAGCCCACAGCGGGTGCAGGCTTGCCGCCGATTTGCTCGACCAGGTAGTCGTAGCGCCCGCCGGCGCACAAGGTGCCCTGGGCGCCGAGCTGGTCGGTGATGAACTCAAAGACCGTGAGGTTGTAATAGTCCAGCCCACGCACTAGGCGGTGGTTGAGCGTCCAGGGCACGCCATTGGCGTCCAAAATGGCTTTGAGCGCATCAAAGTGCGCCAGCGACTGGGCACCCAGGAAGTCGATCAGGCGCGGCGCGCTGTCAACCACCGCTTTCATGGCCGGGTTTTTGGTGTCCAGAATACGCAGGGGATTGCTGTGCAAACGCCGGCGTGCATCCTCGTCGAGCTCATTGGCGTGTTGCTCAAAATGCGCGATCAGTTGCGTGCGATGCAGGGCCCGCTCATCGGGTTGGCCCAAGCTGTTGATTTCCAGCCGCCAATCGGTGATGCCGATTTCTTTCCATAGCGCAGCGGCCAGCAGGATCAACTCGGCATCAACTTCCGGGCCGGCGAAACCCAGGGCCTCGGCGCCGATCTGGTGGAACTGCCGGTAGCGCCCTCGTTGCGGGCGCTCCCGGCGAAACATCGGCCCCATGTAGTAAAGGCGCTTGCCGCCTTCGTACAGCAAATTGTGTTCCGTGACAGCGCGCACCACGCTGGCGGTGCTTTCAGGGCGCATGGTCAGATGAGCGTGGTCGCCGTTTTTATCGGAGCGGTCCTCAAAGGAGTACATCTCTTTTTCGACAATATCTGTCACCTCACCGATACCCCGCACAAAAAGCTGTGTGTGCTCCAGGATGGGCGTGCGGATATTACGATAAGCGTAGCGGGCCATCAGTGCCCTCACCTTGTCCTCCAGCCATTCCCAGCGCGCCGATTCCGGCGGCAAAATATCGTTCATGCCTTTGACGGCAAGCAGTTTTTCAGCCATGTATTTTTTCAGGCCTCGGATGTAGCGCGCGTGGATCCGAAGCGGTTTTCAATGTAGTTTTCGACAATCCCCTGAAAC
>JBIKHX010000150.1:0-5353 GCA_044361945.1 Polaromonas sp.
CGCGTCCGCTCTGCGCGATTTTTTCGCCTTCTTTCCAGTCACCGATGAACTTGCCGTCCGATGGCCACTTGATGGTCTTCATGTTGACCGCTTCAATCGCCCTGGCGGTTTTGTCATCCAGCGGCTTGCCGGCCACATCGGCCTCGCTGCAAGCGAGGTTGGTCTCATCGGTCTCGGTAAGTCGGGTCAGCTTGACATGGCTTTGATCGCGGAAAGAGCTTTTGACAATCTGGTTTGTCAGTGCATTGAGCTCGGCCACTGAAGGACCGGTGGCGCAACCGGCCAGCAGCAAAGCAGTCGCCAGACCGGTCAGAACAAAGAGGGTGTTTTTTTTCATTTCGGGTTTCCTGTGCTGATCAACGCTTGATGGCCGGTGCAATCGAGGCGGCGCCCTTGGCGTTCACGCCCAAATAGGTCGACAAGGCGATGGTGGCGTCGCTACCGAAGCCGGGATACGGAAAACGCTGCTGACGGTAGCAGTCATTCAGGCGCAATTGCATGCTCCACATCTGGCCGTTGGAGACGCGGTAAGCAGGCCAGGCCGCAAAGCCAAGTCCGTCGCCCGGGCTCTTGGTCAGGATGGGCAAGTCTTGCAGGCGGATGCGTTTGCCTTCTTCGCCGTGGCAGGAGGCGCAAGAAAAATCATGCGTGCCGCCGCGTTGAAAGAACAGCCGCTTGCCCACTTCGTAAAAAGTTTTTTCTTGCGTGTGCGATTGCGACAGATTGAATTTCAGCCCTTTGGATTCGGCAGAAACCCAGGTGGCCAGGGCGGTGACGTTGGCCATTTCGCCGCGGCCAAAAGGCGTCTTGGCGATCTCTGCGGCATTGAAGCCCTGCAGCGTTTCCATGCAGCTCACCAGACGCGCCTCCAAGTCCTGTACACGCTGGGTGTCCGCAAAAAAGCGCGGCAACTCCACAAAAACACCTTTGACCACGCCAGGGCCCTTGCCCAGATCGCATTTCTCGAGGGAAGCGTTTTTCGGGCCGCGGGCTTTTTTCCAGAGGTCTTCACCTTTGGCTTCAAACAACTCAGCGGGGTTGCCGTCGGCCAGCATGGCGCGGTACTCGTCAATGCCCTGACTGGCGGTTTTTTGGGCCATGGCCGGCGCCAGGGCCAGTGCCATGGCGGCAGCGATAGAAAGTGGAAAAACGGTTTTCATGGTCACCTTAGCGTTGTTGTTGACGTGTGCAGGGTAAAGACAAGCCTTGCCGGCTGCACACGCAAGCGGTTTTTCAGGAAACGGTTGCTTCGTCGGTGCGCGTGTCGCCCTTGTTGTCTTTCCAGGTCACAGCCACTTTGTCGCCGGCCTTGGCGCTCTTGATGTTGAATTGCATGAAAGGGTTTTTGGCCACAGCGGGGCCCCACTCGGCCGACAGCACTTGCTTGCCGTTGAGGGTGGCTGTGACTTCCTGAATGAACCAGGCGGGTACGGTTTTACCGGCGGCGTCTTTGCGCTGACCGGATTCCATTTCGTGGCTCATGAGCACGCGAACAGTTGCTTTGCCGCCAGCGGCTTGGGCGCGAATGCGCATTGGATCTGCCATGTTTTTCTCCTGAATGTGTTGGTGATTGTTGGGACGTATGTGACTGCCCGGCTTAACCGCCGCAACCACCTAAAGTGACTTTCACCTCTTTTTTGGCCCACAGTGCTTTGCCGTCAGCCATGATGGCCACGGCGTATACGTCGGAGGACTGGCCCATTTTGGCGCGCGTTGAGAAGTTGGCGTCTACCGCGTCGTTGACGTTGAATGCGGCTACCAAAGTAGAGGGGTTCTTTTCAACCAGTATCAACAATTGTTTGACGCCTGGCAAAGCAGTGCTGGCGCCCATCGGTACCACCGCGCCGTTTTCGGCAATGTCCGGCGCAATGATGGTGACATCCTTGCTCTCAGCCAGGCTGCTTGCGCCAAAAGCCTTGGTGGCGTCTTGCACCGATTTGGCATCGAAGCCGGCTTTGTTGAAAGCGGCCATGGCGAAGCCGGGATAGCCGGCCGCAGCCAGCAAGCCAGCCAGCACCGCGCTTTGTTTGAGTGTCTCGCGACGAGTTTGCATGAAATCTCTCCTTTTAGAAAACGATCGTAATGATAGGGGGTGCCGGGGTCAATGGGGCTTTCCCCTGCTACTTACCGGCCCCTTTGGAAATCCATTCGGCTATTCTCCGGGCGTCCGCCTCAGGCAAGGCCTGGGCCGGCATAGGGATCTGACCCCAGACACCCACACCACCGCCCTTGATTTTGCCTGCCAGGTAATCCACCTTGCCGGCCTGCTTTTTGGCGATCTCCGTGAAGCCCGGGCCGACGATTTTCTTGTCCATGCCGTGGCAAGCGGTGCAGTTGTATTTGCCCAGCGAGGCTACGACGGCTTTGGCCTCGTTGTTGTCTGGTTTGGCGACTGTAGCAGGCGCTGCAGTCGCCACAGCTGGCAGCGTGCCGGCTTTGGTTTCGGGCCGGCTGGTGTCAGCCCCGCGTTGCGGGCCGACGATACGGGTTTGCTCGGCCAGGTTACCGTGTGCGTTGCGGGCAAAGTCGGGCAGCAAGGAAGCCACCATGGGCTCGGGCCTGCAGTCCTGCATGCATATTTTGTTGGCCGTGTCCGGCTTGGACAAGCTGCCAAACTCCTTGCCGGGCCACATGGCGTGCTGCGTGCTCATGCCGTTTCGGTTGGGCATGCGGGCCTGCACCTCGGCCATGTTCTTGTCGGACAAGACATAGTTTTCCGGCACGATGTCGGCCAGGTTCAGCATGAATGCTGTCACGGCGTAGACTTCTTCGGTGCTCAGTGTCTTGGGGTTGGTCCAGGGCATGGCCCGGTTGATGTAATCCCACAAGGTAGAGACCGTGGGCACCTTCATCAGGGTAGTGCGGCCGGGGTAGTCGCTGCGCGAGAGGTTGGCAACGCGGCCGGTCTGGATGTCTTTTGCGGTGGTGCCGCCTACCAAGGGGCTGAACACTTCGTTGGACTCGCCGAACACGCCGTGGCATTGCGCGCATTTGGACTCCCAGACATCCTGGCCCTTGGCCACCGAACCCGAGCCTGCGGGCAGGCCCTTGAAGTCGGGGCGCACGTCGATGTCCCACTTGGCCACTTCCTTGGGTGTGGCGGCGCGGCCCACGCCGGGGTATTTGCTGTCTTGAGCCGCCCCCAGGCCGGCCACCGCAAGCAAGGCCACGGTCATCAGTGCTTTACGAAACCTGGACATTTTTCACCTCGCCGTTTTCTTGAACCAACCAGGATTGGATGGCGTTGTTGTGATAGATGGAGCGGGTGCCGCGCACGGCGCGCAACTGTTGGTAAGTTGGCTGTACATGGCCTGTCTCGTCTTGCGCACGGCTTTGCAAAATGGCGGCTTTGCCGTCCCACACCCAGTCCAGGTTAAAGCGCGACAAGGCCTTGGACATGACTGGCGTTTCCAGTCGCGCCTGGCGCCAGTTGCGTCCGCCGTCGGCAGACACGTCCACCCGTTTGATCTTGCCCTTGCCCGACCAGGCCAGGCCGGTGATGTTGTAAAAACCTTTGTCGAGCAGCACCTGGCCGCCGGAGGGGGTGGTGACCACGCTCTTAACTTCCTGCAAGTTGCTGTACTGGCGGTGCTGGCCGCCGGGTTGCAAGTCCATGTAATGGATGGCTTCGTCTTTGGCTGCATAAGGCTTGTCACCCACCTCAACGCGGCGCAGGTATTTGATCCAGCTCACGCCCTGCACGCCGGGCACCACCAGGCGCAAGGGGTAGCCGTTTTCTGGGCGCAGCATTTCGCCGTTCTGACCATAGGCCACGATCACTTCACCTGATGTGATCAGGCTCATGGGAATGGTGCGCGTCATCGACGAGCCCTCACCCCCTTCGGCCAACACGAACTTGCCGTTTTTCAAATCGGCACCGGCCAGCTCCAGCAGGGTGATCAGCGGCACGCCCGTGAACTCGCTACACGACAGCATGCCGTGGGTGTACTGCACCGTGGGCACCGCCACATTGCCCCATTCAACCGCCGTGTTGGCGCCGCACTCGATGAAATGAAAACGCGACACCGAAGGCAGGCGCATGATCTCGTCCACGGTGAACACCATGTTTTTTTTGACCATGCCGTTGACCATGAAGCGGTGCTTGGACGGGTCGATGTCCCACCAGCCCTGGTGATGCCGCTCAAAGTGCAGCCCGCTAGGCGTGACGATGCCGAACAGCGATTGCAAAGGCGCAAAAGACACCGAGCTTTGGGTGGTCTGCGTCAGGCCCGGGCTTTGTCGGCGCTGCAGGTTGGCCTCGAACTTGGAGGGTTTGCCGTAGCCTTCGGTGGCCACGCCCTGGCCCAGGCCGGTGGCGTGTTCGGGCAGATTCAGGATGTTGCTGTCGCCGCCTTCACTGGGCACAGGGTTGCCCTGGGCCATGGCCACGGGCGCAGCCACGCCGGCAGCGGCTGCTGCAAAAGCGTTACGGATGAAATCGCGACGGCCTTTTTTGCCCTCTGCAAAAACTTCCTTGATGCCGGTCCGGCTCAAAAAACTCTCAGGCGCTTTTTGCACGCGCCCTGAACGGATGCTGTCTTCGCTCACACAAATCTCCTTGGCGGGGCTTAAGTTTGTATATTCGCATGTAATTATGTAAATGCTAATTGATAACTCCGATCCTGGGAAGCGGTCAGATGCCTCATCTAATCAGGGGAAACCCTGAGTAGTCACTTGAATTTGTAGTGGTCCCGGGCGAGCACCGCCGCCACCGAGTGAACTTCTTCCGGGAACAAGCCCAGATTGAGCTCGGTGTTGCACTGCTCGACCATGCCGCGCAATACGGGCGGGCTGTTGATACGTCCCAACGGCTTGTACATAGCGCTGCCATCACCGCCCACTTTGCTGACGTGGCAAGCAACGCACTTGCTTTGAGCGATGAGTTTTTCGCCAAGCCCGAGGTCTGCGTCCTTGAAAAAGCCGGTCTGGGCGTGCGCACTGACAGCCCACACCGCGCAGCTGAAAAGCAATGCTGAAAATGCGCGTACTTGCATGGGGAAATGTGAATGTTGGGAAAGTCTGATGAAGGTCTAAGCCAAAGGCGAGCAGCTCATAAGAGCTTGCGCCCTTTGGCCAGTCGCTCTTCAAGGTAAGGGCCGTAAAAGTCCGGCTGGTAGGCGCCTTCCATGCGCTCGGCCACTTCTTTGCCGCCAGGCCCGAAAAAAAGCAGGGTGGGTGTGATCGAGATTTTCCACAAACGCGTCAGCTGGTCGTGGGTGGTGCTCTGACCGGCAAAGTTCAACACCGGCTGCGGGCTGCGCAGGTCTATTTGCACGATGCTGCTGCCCGCTTGGTGCATGGGGGACAGGTGGCTTTCGCGGGCCTGGCGGCAAAACACACAGCCGGCCAGGCT
>JBIKHX010000151.1:0-5343 GCA_044361945.1 Polaromonas sp.
AGCGCTTGCATCGAAACTTTGATACAAAAGCTAGGACACACCCTATTGAGTTAAAACGATTAACGGCTTGATCTCCCTAACCGGCATTTCTCCTACGAGGTCTTCGTCGATTATTCTGAAGGTCTCTTCAAGCAGCCCTTGTACGTTTTGCCGCACCATCAGAAGAGGAAATCGCAGATAGGATGCAAAAGGGTCCCAGTCATAGCACCCGAAAGTGCAAGCTGCGAGCTCCTCTGAAGGCAACTCACTCAAGAACCTAATGACCCCCTCCAGCGCAATGGTGGAGTTAATGAGCAACGCGCGCGGAAGACCGCCAAGATTTGCGTGAAGTGCGCGAACGGTCGACTCGGCGCGCTCACCGTCATACCCACAGGCATTCAGCTGAGCTGGAAGCACCTCACCGAAATGGTTCTGTACGCTATCACTGAACGCTTCCATTCGCCTTTGGGTCGCATGGTCTGAAGACAGGCCGCCGATGAAATACGGACGATTACGCTTGCGGGAGCGAATCGCTCGTGAGCGATTGATCAAGAGCTCAGTAAGCTGCTGAGAGCCCCAATAGTTGTCGCTGATAACAGAAGGCGCCATGGTGCCCGGCAGGTCGACGTTCACATGAGATACGCCATGTGTGTGGCACAAGCGGCTTACCGAGTCGGGGTCTGTCGCTCCCACCACCAGTAGATGTTCGACACGGTATGAAATTAGTGCGCGAACCGTCTCCATCTCGAGCGCAGGGTCTCGAAGCGTGCTTACAACGATAGGGTGCCACCCCCGCGCACGAGCCATGCCTTCGAATACCTGAGCCATCTCACTAAAAAAACGATTGTCGTGAAGCGGAATGATCATGCCGCTGAGTCCAGAACGGCTAGTGCGCAGACCGCTGGCCTGCCGGTTCACGCTGTACATATTTGAGTCAGCCAAAAGCTGCACTTTGAGCACAGTCGATTCAGCAATTCGCCTCTCGCGCCAGTTGCCGCTTAAAACAGCGCTGACCGTCGAAGGGGAAACACCGGCTAAGGCAGCCAGATCATAAATCGTAGATTTTCGGCTCTTCATCGTCCATCGTCCCCGCTTTTGGCGCGTATTGACATCGCCTTAAATTGGCAAGGGAAAACCATGATTGCTTGATTTTTTGTGTCTTTATATTATAAGCACAATCGATTGTGCAGATTTCTCAGGAACCCACAGATTTCTCTCCAAACAACGTACTCTGCAAAGTTAAAAATGCTATGAAAGTTACCTCGAATCCGATGCAAGCCGTGGTGTGCCACGGTCCCAAGGACTACCGACTTGAGCGCATTGCCCGACCTACGGCTGGAACAAATGAACTGGTGATACGGATCAGCGCTTGCGGAATTTGCGCGAGCGACTGCAAATGCCATTCTGGTGCCGCAATGTTCTGGGGCGGAAACGGTCAACCTGCATGGGTGAAAGCGCCGGTGATTGCAGGTCACGAGTTTTACGGTCATGTCGTTGAGGCTGGCGCTGGGGCACTCGAGCACTTTGGTGTTGCAATGGGTGAGCGTGTCATTGCAGAGCAGATCGTGCCCTGCAATCGCTGCCGCTATTGCACCACCGGTAAATACTGGATGTGCGAAGTGCATAATATTTTTGGCTTTCAGCGCGAAGTTGCCGACGGCGGAATGGCAGACTACATGCTTATTCCACCAACAGCCCGCGTTCATAGCATCCCAGAAAGTCTGTCGCTTGGGGACGCTGCCATGATCGAGCCGATGTCGTGCGCGATCCACGCTGTAAACCGGGCCGACATTCAACTCGACGACGTGGTGGTGCTGGCCGGTGCTGGACCCTTGGGGCTTTGCATGGCTCAAATCGCACACCTCAAAACCCCGCGCAAATTAATCGTCATCGACATGGTGCCCGAGCGTCTGGCACTGGCCAAGGCCTTTGGTGCCGATGTCACCATCAATCCCCGGGAGCAAGATGCCAAAGCTATCGTCCACGGTTTGACGGGCGGCTACGGCTGCGATGTGTACATCGAAACAACGGGGGTTTCAGCTGGTGTTGGTCAGGGCCTGGACTTGATCCGCAAGCTCGGTCGTTTTGTCGAATTCAGCGTGTTCGGCTCTGATACCAGCGTGGACTGGTCCATCATCGGCGACCGAAAGGAGCTCGATGTACGGGGCGCCCACCTAGGCCCGTACTGCTACCCGGTTGCTATTGATCTTTTTGCACGGGGTCTGGTCACCTCACGCGGCATAGTCACACATGAGTTCCCCTTGTCAGATTGGGAGAACGCATTTGCCATTGCCAATTCCACGGACTCCATCAAAGTATTGCTTAAACCGCAAGCTGAATGAGCATGGGCACAAACGGCCAGCAATACGTCATCGGCGTCGATATCGGCACCCAGAGTACGAAGGCCGTGCTGGTCGGCGCTAAAGCGCGAATTGTTGCTCAGCACTCTGAATCCTATCAAGTGGAGACGCCGCATCCAATGTGGGCGCAGCAATGGCCGCAGGTGTGGCTTGATGCTGTCGTCAAATGCATTTTCAACGTCGTCAAAAACTCCAATATTGATCCGCAATCCATCGTAGGCCTGTGCGTGAGCTCACTGTATGGCGGCTCGGGCGTCCCCATCGATGCTCAGGGGAATGCAACTCACCCTTGCCTGATCTGGATGGACAGGCGCGCACAGGACGAAGTGGAATGGGTTCGCGCCAACGTCGACCTTGAGCGACTCTATGACATTACATGCAACGGTCTGGACAGCTACTACGGTTACACCAAAATGCTGTGGCTACGCGACAAGGCGCCGGAGGCGTGGAGCCGCACCACGGCACTACTGCCGCCTAACAGCTATGTAAACTTTAAATTCACAGGCCAAGTTGCTGTGGACCACAGTTCGGCGTGCAATATCGGGGGCATCTACGATGTGGCGGCGCGTGATTGGTCTTGGGAGATGATGGAGCGGCTTGGATTGCCGCAACATCTGATACCCCGTAGGCTGGTGGAGTCTAGCGACGTGGTCGGCACCCTTTTGCCTGAATGGGGAGAGCGCTTGGGTTTGCCTCCCGGCCTGCCGCTCATGGCTGGCGGCGTAGATGCCGCCGTGGCAACTCTGGCCGCAGGTGCCAGCCGCCCCGGAAATCATGTGGCCATGATAGGCACCAGCATGTGCTGGGGCAGCATTCGCCCGAATGCCGATGGTCGCCACGGGCTCGTTAGTATGCCCCACGTCGTAAACGGTCTACGTGATCTCTACGTGTTCGGCGGCGCTATTACCGCGGGCGCTTCCGTTACTTGGTTCTGCGACAACTTCTGTCAAGCCATCGTCTCGCAAGCACAGTCCGACGGAAGCGACGTGCACGATGTTCTGGAGAGCGCCGCAAGTCAGTTGCCGCCGGGTGCAGAGAGCTTGTTGTTTTTGCCATACCTCATGGGTGAAAGAAGTCCTATCTGGGACGCCAAGGCAAGTGGTGCCTTCGTCGGACTCGGGCTGCATCACCGTCGCCACCACCTATACCGTGCAGTGCTTGAGGGGGTCAGTCACGCGCTAAGGCACAACATCGAGGCCGGCACACTGGACGGGTCGGTGCTCAACGCTGACCTGACGGTCGTCGGCGGCGCTAGCCGTTCGGACCTTTGGATGCAGATCATTGCGGATGTAACTGGACGAACGGTGCACACGATGCGGGACGATGTCGAGGCAAGTATGGGTGCGGCAATGCTGGCTGCGCTGGGCAGTGGAATGGCGGACCTTGAAACAGTGGAGCGAGATTGGGTTCATATCGTGGAGCGTGCACAACCCACACATGAGGGGATGCGCCGCTATGAAGCATTTCACACGCAATATGTCAACCTTTACCCAGCATTGAAAAGCGTGATGCACGCACTGCGCGATTGACACAAATGTCTCAAATTTGCAAAGCAAGCCATGGCCGCACCTAAAGCTAAGACAGTTCATGATGCCAAACCTGCCTGGCCTAGCCGCGCCAAACCGGGGGTCGGCGCCCCTAACATTGTCTGGGTCGTTCTCGACGACTGCGGCTTTGCACAGCTCGGTTGCTACGGGTCATCAATAGAAACGCCGGCCATCGATCGACTGGCCGGCAAAGGCCTGCGCTATACCAACTTCCATGTCACGGCCATGTGCTCACCGACTCGAACATGCTTGCTGACTGGTCGAAACCACCACGCAGCAGGAATGGGTTACCTGGCAGATTTTGACACTGGTTTTGATAACGCGCGTGGCGCAATATCACCACGCGCGGCTACGCTGGCAGAGATGCTGCAGCAAAATGGCTACGGCACTTACGCACTGGGAAAATGGCACCTCGTGCCGCCCGCAGAATGCAGCCCGGTAGGGCCATTCAACAACTGGCCAACGCAGCGCGGCTTCAACCGGTACTACGGTTTTCTGGGCGGTGAGGAAGATCAATGGGCACCAGAACTCTGGTACGACCAACACTACGTTCCACCTGCTCCGCGCGAAGACTATCACCTGAGCGAAGATCTTGTCGACCGCGCTGAAGAATTCCTCTCGGATCATCTTTCCGCCACCCCCGAGAAGCCCTTTTTTTTATACCTTGCCTTCGGAGCATGTCACGCGCCTCACCAAGCGCCGCAGTCTTTTCTCGATAAGTACCGGGGCCGCTTCGATGCTGGCTGGAATGTCGAGCGCGAGCGCGTGCTTGAGCGCCAAAAAGAGATGGGCATTGTCCCGCCAGACACGCAGATGGCTCCAAGTAACCCAGGAATCCATGATTGGGCAAGTCTGAGCGCTGATGAGCGCAGATTGATGTCGCGTATGCAGGAAGTGTTTGCTGGCTTCACAGAGCACACCGATGCACAGATAGGTCGCTTGGTCGATTTTCTAGAAAAGAAGGACAAGATGCGCGACACCATCTTTGTGGTGCTTTCGGACAATGGCGCAAGCGGAGAAGGCGGACAGTACGGGTCAGCCAATGAGTACCGCTATTTTTTAGGTCTGCCCGACAGCTTGGAAGAAAACCTCGCGGACATGGAAAAACTAGGCGGCCCGTGGACGCACAACCATTACCCATCCGCCTGGGCACAGGCTGGCAATACCCCTCTGAAGTTTTACAAGAAATACACCTTTGGCGGTGGTGTGCGAGCCCCGCTTATAGTCCATTGGCCAGCAGGACTAAAGGAATCTCCGGGGCTCAGGCAGCAGTTCCACCATGCTATCGATCTGACGCCCACCATGCTGGATCTGGCGGGAGTGAGTGCACCAGCTATATATCGCGGTACAGAGCAGTTGCCGCTTCATGGGACATCCATCGCATACACCTTTAACAATGCGCAGACTCCCTCCACACGCCTTACCCAATACTTCGAGATGGGGGGGCAGCGCGGCAT
>JBIKHX010000152.1:0-5327 GCA_044361945.1 Polaromonas sp.
AAGTGGCTCATGGCGGCGACCCGGGCAAAAGTTATGTGGCCCGCTTGCTGGACCAGGGGCCGGACGCCTTTCTCAAAAAAATCGGTGAAGAAGCCACTGAAACTGTGATGGCGGCCAAAGACATTGACCGTGGCGGCGCGACACCCGAGTTAAAGAGCAAGCTGGTGGGTGAGGTGGCCGATTTATGGTTTCACAGCCTGATTGCCCTGGCCTATTACGGGTTGAAGCCGGCTGACGTGATTGCCGAGCTGGAGCGCCGCGAAGGCACCAGCGGCATGGAGGAAAAAGCCTTGCGCAAGGCGCAGCTGCGCGCAGCGGCAGAAAAATAATCCGCAGGCGCCGGCCATGGGTGATTTCGATTTGAAAGACAGCGCTGGCAAAACCGGCAATGACCGCCTGGTCATGCAGATCTTGTACGGACTGCACACCTTGGCCTGGTTCAGTGCTGGGGTTTTCGCCTTGGTTGCATTGATCATTAACTACCTGCGACGCGCCGATGAACGCGAGCCCTTGTTTCTGGCGCATCACCGCTACATGATCTCCACCTTCTGGTGGACGCTGCTTTGGCTGGTGCTTGTGTCGCCTTTGTGGCTGCTTTTTTTCTTGCCCGGGGCACTGGCTTATGCCCTGGTTTGGCTGTGGTATTTGTACCGCTGCCTCAAGGGCTGGCTGCGCTTTAACGACCAGCGTTGGCCCCAGACTCAGACCCCTACCCCCATTCAGGAGAGCGCATGAACGACAAAAATGCCCCCGTCATTTCAACCGGTAGCGCTGTTGCAAGCTGCCTTTTTTGCAAGATCGCAGCCGGTCAGATTCCAAGCCGCAAGGTCTATGAAGACGAGCAGATATTCGCTTTTCACGACATCAACCCTTGGGCACCCGTGCATTTTTTGGTGATTCCCAAGATGCATATCAACTCCATGGCGCAACTTGGCCCTGAGCACGAGGCACTGATCGGGCGGATGATGACCCTGGCGCCCAGACTGGCGCTGGAGCAGGGGTGCAGGCCCTACCCGGAAGGCGGCTTTCGGGTCGTGACCAACACCGGGGTCGAAGGCGGCCAGGAGGTGCATCACCTGCATTTCCATGTCATGGGCGGTCCGCGGCCTTGGCTGCGCGGTTAAAACCGGCGGCCACAAGGCAATCACCCCCGTTTTTTAGGGCCGCCGGCCTGACAAAGACCCGCTAGCCGGCGTGGCGGCGTACAAGCACCTTAGAATCATCCCCATTCACACACAATCCGGCTTTTTTGCCGGTATCAAAGCTTAGGAGAGAAACATGGGTTCATTTTCCATTTGGCATTGGCTGATCGTCCTGTTGATCGTGGTCATGGTGTTCGGCACCAAGAAACTCAAAAACATCGGTGGCGACATCGGCGGTGCGGTCAAGGGCTTCAAGGACGGCATGAAAGATGGCGGACCAGCGCCGGCCGCTGACGACGCTGCAACCACCACCACCACTGCACAAGTCACTGCCCCGGCCGCAGCGACCGCCGCCCCGGTGGCTGACCAAAACACCATTGACGTGCAAGCGCGTCAAAAAAGCTGATCAGGCTTTTCATTGAACTTCTTGAGCCACCATCAGCAAGCCGCTTTGTGCGCTGGCGTGGACTGACGTGTTCGATCTCGACATTTCGAAAATTGCGCTGATTGGCGCCGTGGCCTTGGTCGTGATCGGGCCTGAAAAACTGCCGCGTGTGGCTCGCACTGTGGGTGCTTTGCTGGGCAAGGCCCAGCGGTACGTGGCAGACGTCAAAAATGAGGTCAATCGTTCGATGGAGCTCGACGAACTCAAAAAAATGAAAGACACCATGGAGAACGCTGCCCGTGATGTTGAAAGTTCGGTGCAGACCAGCGCCAGTGATTTTGAAAAGTCCTGGGCTGAAACAACCTCCCTGGCCGCTGAGGTCAGCAGCACTGAAGCAACCGGCATGATCAGCTTTCCTGAATATAAACACCCGGGTAAAAACTGGCGACTCAAGCAAGGTGCTACGCCGCAGTGGTTCAAGTCACGCTCTGGAGTCAGAACCAAAGCGCTGTCTGGCGCGGCCCGCGTGGCGCGTTACCGGCCCAAATCCAGCGCCAGCCGTCCTGTTTGAGCGGGATCCGATTTTTCCATGAGCGACACCCCCAAAGACAAGCCTGACGAACTCGCAGGCTCTGAGCAACCTTTTGTGCAGCACCTGATGGAGCTGCGCGACCGCATGCTCAAGGCGGTGCTTGCCATCGGCGTTGCCGCGGCTGTGCTGGCGATGTTTCCCGGACCGGGCGCTTTGTATGACCTGATGGCGGCACCCCTGATTGCCACCTTGCCCAAGGGGGCAACACTGATCGCTACCAATGTCATCTCGCCTTTCGTCGTGCCCATCAAGATCTTGTTCATGGCGGCCTTCATGATCGCGCTGCCCGTGGTGCTCTACCAGGTCTGGGCTTTTGTGGCGCCCGGCCTCTACAGCCATGAAAAAAAATTGGTGTTGCCGCTGGTGATCTCCAGCACGCTGCTGTTTTTCTTTGGCGTGGCTTTTTGCTACTACTTTGTGTTCGGCCAGGTGTTCGGCTTTATCCAGAGTTTTGCGCCCAAGTCCATCACCGCCGCGCCAGACATTGAGGAATACCTCAACTTTGTGATCGGCATGGTTTTAGCCTTCGGACTTGCATTTGAAGTGCCTATTGCGGTCATTTTGCTGGTGCGCATGGGCGTTTTGACGGTGGCGCAGTTGCGTGAGTACCGGGGCTACTTCTGGGTGCTGGCCGCAGTGGGCACGGCGCTAGTGACGCCGCCCGATGCCGGCTCTATGCTCATGCTGCTGGGCGTGGTGGGCGGCCTTTACGAAGTCGGCATTGTGGCCGCCCAGGTCTTTGTCAAGCACACCAAGGCGCCCGAGCCTGCGGCTGAAGACAGCACTGTTCAACCCTGAGCGTGCTCCGGCCCCGCGGCCCCAAGCCTTCTTTTCTTAACGTGGCATGGCAGGGCGCTGGCGTTTACCCGGGGTGACCGCCAAAGCCAGCATGTCGTTTTGTCGCTGCAGCTTGAAGTTCTCGCTGACGCCTGGTTTGAGTGCGGCCACGGCACTGAGCAACTCAGACACAGTGCGCACCTGAACGCTGCCCACCGCAACGATGACGTCACCCGGGCGGATGCCGGCTGCAGCGGCCGGACCGTTTTGCAGCACGCCGGTGATGATCACCCCGCTTTTGGCGGACAGGTTGAAGGTCTTGATCATTTCGCCCGTCAAATCCTGCGGCTCGACGCCGATCCAGCCGCGTGTGACCTGACCGTCCTTGAGGATGCTGTCGAGCACCTGCCTGGCCGTCGAAACCGGAATGGCAAAGCCAATCCCCATGGAGCCGCCTGAGCGGGAAAAAATGGCGGTGTTGATGCCTAGCAAACGCCCCTGCGTGTCGACCAATGCGCCGCCGGAATTACCCGGGTTGATGGCGGCGTCGGTCTGAATAAAGTTTTCAAACACATTGATGCCCAACTGGTTGCGGCCCAGGGCGCTGACGATGCCACTGGTGACCGTCTGACCGACGCCGAAAGGGTTGCCAATGGCCAACACCTGATCGCCGATTTCCAGCGACTCCGCGTTGCCCAGCACGATAACCGGCAGCGCATCCAACTCGATCTTCAGAATCGCCAGATCGGTTTCCGGGTCAGTTCCAATGACTTTAGCGCGGGCCTTGCGCGAGTCATTCAAGATGACTTCAATGTCGTCAGCGCCGACTATCACGTGGTTGTTGGTGAGTATGTAGCCGCTGGGGCTGACGATGACGCCGCTGCCCAGGCCGACTTGCGGCTCGGTGCGAGACTGGTCGCCAAAGAAATAACGAAACCAGGGGTCTTCTTTGCTTTGGGTGCGTGCGGCGACCTTGCTGGCGTTGATGCTGACCACCGCTCCCGAAGCTGCTTTGGCGGCTGCCCGCAGGCTGCCTGGCCCGCCGCCCGCTGCCCGGTTGTTGCTGTCGGCCGGCGCCTCGAACACCGCTACGGCCGCTTCGCCGGGGCGGGCTAACCACTGGGGCTTGAGGCTGAGGAGCACAAAATAAACTGCCAGCAGCACGGTGACAACTTGAGAAAACAACAGCCAATATTTGCGCATGATGGTGGAGCCCGTTATGAAAAGGCGGCAAGGGTTAGTGCCCGCATCGCCAGAGTCTTCATTCTCACCGATCGCGCCGCGTTTGAGCGATCACCCGATAATCGGCCCAGGCTAATCTACGAAGGACTGCCGCATGAATGAACCGATGAAAGCTTCCGGCGGTGTTTCGCGCAGTGAATTGCTGCGCGCATTTGATGCCTTGCTGCAGCCCGAGCGTTTCAAGGATTTTGGGCCCAACGGTTTGCAAGTCGAAGGCCGTGAGCGCGTCAAACGTATTATTTCAGGCGTGACGGCCAGTCTGGCGCTGATCGAGGCGGCTGTGGCTTGCGAAGCCGATGCTATTTTTGTGCACCATGGCTTGTTTTGGCGCGGGCAAGACGGCCGCGTCACCGGCTGGATGAAGCAGCGCCTGGCATTGCTGCTGGCGCATGACATCAACCTCTACGCTTATCACTTGCCCTTGGATGCCCACCCGGAGCTGGGTAACAACGCCCAACTCGGCCGCGTGCTCGGTCTGTCTGTCGCTTCAGGCGATGCTGGGCGTTTTGGCGACAACGCATTGGGTTTTTTGGGTCAGCGCACGGACGGCGCTGCATTCGGCAGCGCTGCCAGCCTGGCCGATCATGTGACCGCGGCCTTGGGTCGCCAGGTGATGTGCGTCGAAGGTGCGCGCTCAGCGGGCCAGCCCTTGCGCCAGATTGCCTGGTGCAGCGGTGGTGCGCAAGGCTATTTTGAGGCGGCGGTGGCCGCCGGCGCTCAGGCCTATATCACCGGCGAAATCTCTGAGCCCCAAGCGCATCTGGCCCGGGAGATGGGCGTGACTTTCATTGCCTGCGGTCACCATGCGTCTGAGCGCTACGGCGCACCGGCTGTCGCTTCGCACGTGGCGACGCAGCTGGGCCTCGGCCATCAGTTCATCGACATCGATAACCCGGCTTGACCCATGTCCAATGCTGCGCCTTTCCTTATCACCATGGGCGATGCCGCCGGCATCGGCCCCGAAATTATTGCCAAGGCCTTCGCCGATGCGCCTTCAGACACCGCTGGCTGTGTGGTGGTGGGCGATGTGGCGGTGCTGCGCCGTGCCGCCGCCCTGGTGGCGACTTTTCGCCCCGGTCAGCTGCCGCTGTCCGTGGCTGAATTGACCGATCCCGGCGAGGTCTACGCCTTACCGCCGCGCTGTATCGGCGTTTGGCCTGCCGGCAATTTGCCGGCGCCACCCGCCTAC
>JBIKHX010000153.1:0-5273 GCA_044361945.1 Polaromonas sp.
ACTGACGCAAGCCCAGGCCCTCGCCGGCCTGGTGCCGGTGGTGGCCTACACACACAGTTATGGGCCGCTGGATGACGTCGTCGCACGTTTCGATTTAGCCCTTCAATCGTGCACGCAGTCTGGCGGCAGTGCACGGGTCTGGATCAACCGCTACGGATATTTGTCAGACGCGAAACTGGCTGCAATGGCACCGGTGCTGGCCCGTGCGCGTCACGCAGTCAAACGGACGCCCACTTGAACACACGCATACCCTTGAACGGCCTTGGCCAAAGTACCAACGCACTGCTGGCAGAGCAGGTGCATGCCCGCTTGCGCGCCGACATTTTGATGGCACGCCTCAGGCCGGGCGAGACGATGTCTGAAAACCAACTGGCGCAACGCCTGGGTGTCAGTCGCACGCCGGTTCGTGAAGCCATACAGCGCTTGTTGCGCGAAGGCCTGGTCAAGGTCTGGCCACAACGTGGGAGCCTGGTTTCATTGATGAGTCTGCAACGCATACAAGACGCCCTGTTTGTGCGCGAAGCGGTAGAGTCCCAGGCCGTTCGCCATTTGTTGGCCAAGGGCGGGGACGCCACGCGCTGGCAGCCTCTGCAAGAGTGTCTGCTACGCCATGAAGAGGCTTTGCAAAGCGAAGACCTTGAAGCGACGCTGCTGGCCGACCAAGACTTTCACCGCGGTCTGTTGGCGCTTTGTGGAATGCCGGGCGTCTGGCCTGTGGTGGCGCAGGCGCGCGATCTGCACCAAAGGGTCCGGGCCATCGCCGTGCCTGAATTACAGTCAGGACGCAAAGCACTGAACGACCACCGTGCAATTTTGTCTGCCCTGCAAGCCGGTGATGTAGAAGCCGCTGTGCGCTGCACCAGCGAGCACGTGCAGCACAACAATGTATTGACGCGCCGAATAGCGGCATTGCATCCCGATTACTTTGAAGGAGACCTCGATGCCAGCCAGCGATTTTGAGATTTTCGACCCGCGATTTAAGCCCATGATCTTGGGCAACGCGCATGTAGACAAACTCTTCAGCGGCGGTCGCTGGTTCGAGGGGCCGGTTTATGTACCGGCAGGGCGCTATCTGCTGTGGTCTGACATTCCAAACGACCGGGTCATGCGTTGGGACGAAACTGACGGCTCGGTCTCTGTGTTTGAGCAACCCGCCTGGAACGCCAACGGCCACACCCTGGACCGCCAGGGCCGTGTGCTGAGCTGTGAACACCGGGGCCGCGCGGTCACGCGCCGCGAACACGACGGCAGCCGCAAGGTGCTGGCCGACCATTTCAAAGGCCAGCGCCTGAACTCGCCCAATGACCTGGTGGTCAAGTCAGACGACAGCATCTGGTTCACCGACCCGACTTACGGCATTGACTCTGACTACGAGGGCGATGCCGCCGTGTCTGAAATCGGCGCATCGAATGTCTACCGCATTGACGCGCAAACCGGTGCCGTGACGGCGGTGGTGCAAGACATGGTGCGGCCTAACGGGCTGGCTTTCTCGCCCGACGAGCGTTGGCTGTATGTGGTGGACACCGGTTTCACCCATGTAGCCGACGGTCCGCGACTGCTGCGCCGCTATGCGGTGGCACAAGACGGCTTGAGTGTGGGAAATGGCCAACTTTTTGCCACTTGCAGCGCAGGCTTGTTTGACGGGCTCAGACCCGATGTGCAAGGTAACCTGTGGGTAGGTGCGGCTGACGGCGTACATTGTCTGGCGCCCGACGGCACGTTGCTCGGCAAAGTACGGGTGCCCGAAGTGGTGGCCAATGTGTGTTTCGGCGGCCCGAAGCGAAACCGTCTGTTCATTTGCGGCACGACCTCGCTGTATTCGATTTACCTCAAGACCCAGGGACTGCCGCGCTGAACCCGCGCCGTGGGTATCTCAACGGTCATAAAGTCACCATAGAATGACTTTTTTAGGAGAACCAGCATGCTCAAACTCAACAGAAAACGCTTTTTAACCGCTTTGTGCTTAGCCCCTGCCCTGAGCTGGGCGCAGTCTTCCAACACGGTAGTGATGTACACCAGCGCTCCCACCGAAATCCAGAACGCTTTGGTGCCGGCCATCAAGGCCAAGCTGGGCTTGGACGTGCAACTGGTGTCTGCGGGTGGTGGCGAGCTGCTCAAGCGCTTGCGCGCTGAAAGCGCCAGGCCGCTGGCTGACGTGGTGATCTCCACCGGCGGCGATGTGGTCGATGCCAACGCCGACCTGTTCACGCCTTACACCGTCAAAGACGCGGCGCGCATCAACCCCAAGTACAAAGTCAGCAACAACTGGACTGCGTTTTCTGTGACCATCCCGACCGTGCTGGCCGTCAACACCAAGCTGGTGCCGGAAGCTGAGATTCCCAGCACCTGGGCGCAACTGGCCGACCCCAAATGGAAAGGTAAAGTAGCTTTTGCCGGCGCTGACAAATCGAGCTCAGCACTCACGCAGATGCTGCAAATCATTCACAACGAAGGCGAGCAAAAGGGCTGGGAGCGTTTTTCCGCCATGATGAGCAACTTCGTGATCACCGGCAATTCCACAGCCGTGATACGCGGTACCGCGCAAGGTGAATACGCCATGTGCCTGACACTGGAAGACAACGCGCAGCGCTTCATTGACGGCGGCTCTCCGATCCGCATCGTCTACCCCAAGGAAGGCATCAACGCATCGGCGGACGCCATGGCGCTGGTCGCCAAAGGTCCTAACCCCGCCGCCGGCAAAGCCGTCCTGGACTATGTGGCTTCTGCCGAAGGTCAAGCCGTGGTGGTGAAGGCATCGGGCCGCCGTCCGATCCGCAATGACGTCCCGGCCGCCGGCAAGTCGGTGGCGCCCGAGCAACTGCCAGTGAACAACTACCCGATGGACTGGGCACTGGCCAAGTCCAAGGACTTCATGACCCGCTACCAGCAACTGGTGCGCCGCTGATCTGAAACCCGCTCTAGCCCTGGCCCCGCCGATTTTTCAGCGGGGCTTTTTCAAATGCACGACATGAATCCCAAAGTCCATATTCAGCAGGTGAGCAAACGCTTCGGGGCACAGTCTGTTTTGAACCAGATTGACCTGGCCATGCAGGACGGCGAGTTCCTCACCCTGCTGGGGCCCTCGGGCTGCGGCAAAACCACTTTGCTGCGCGCCCTGGCCGGCTTTTACACGCCCGACGAGGGCCGCATCTGGGTGGACGGCGTGGACATCACCCAGCAGCCGCCGCACCGGCGCGACATCGGCATGGTGTTCCAGAGCTACGCGGTGTTCCCGCACATGACCGTGGCGCAGAACGTGGCTTATGGCCTGGAGGCGCGCAAGTTGCCGGCAGCCGATATCGCTCAGCGCGTGCAAAAGGCGCTGGAGCGTGTGCAGCTGGCGCAGCTCGGCGAGCGCTATGCATCACAGCTCTCGGGCGGACAAAAGCAGCGCGTGGGCCTGGCCCGTGCCATGGTGATCGAGCCGACCTTGCTGCTGATGGACGAGCCCCTGTCTAACCTGGACGCTAAGCTGCGGCTGGAAATGCGTCAGGAAATCCGCCTGATGCAGCGCGAGCTGGGCATCACCACGCTGTATGTCACGCACGACCAGGAAGAAGCACTGGCGGTGTCCGACCGGATTGCCGTGATGCATGAAGGGCGCATGCTGCAATTGGCCGGACCGCAAGAGATTTACCAGCAGCCGGCGCATGCTTTTGTGATGGACTTTGTGGGCGGCTGTATCTGGGTTGAAGGCCGGCTGGCGGCCCACCCGGGTGGCGAGCTTTGTTTTGAAGGTGGTGGTGTGCAAGGCGTGCGGCGCCTGCCGGCGTCTGCCGGCACTGCCGCCCAAGCGGGGCGCGCGCTGCGCATGGCCTTGCGGCACGAACACCTGCAGCGCAGCAACGACGCCGGCCTGCCCGGTTGGGACGGCGTGCGCGTGGAGCTCAAAACATTTTTAGGCACGCGCTTTCGCTACCGCTGCGTTTTGCCCGGTGGCCAGCGCCTGGAGTTTGACCTGGAGCTGCAGGCACAGCAGTCTGCTGAAGGGGAGTTGCTGTCCTTGCGTTTTGAGCCCGGACTGGCGCGGTTTTTTGATGCGCAAACTGGCTGGGCCCTGGCGTGAAGCTGGCCGCCTGCGCCATGGCGTGGCTGCGCGACCCCTGGCGCCTCGTCATGCTGGCGGGCATTGCTGTGTGCCTGGTGTTTGTGGCCTTGCCGCTGGCAGAGTTGATGCGCCAAAGCTTCTGGGGGCAGGCCAGCAAGACCTGGGGATTGGAGAATTACCAGACTTTCTTTAGCTCGGGTTATTTTTTACGCGCCTTGCGCAACAGCTTGTGGGTGGCCAGCGGGGCCACTTTGCTGGCGCTGCTGCTGGGCGTGCCGCTGGCTTATGTGTTTCAGCGCTACCGCTTCAACGGCCGCCAGAGTCTGCGGGTGCTGACTTTGCTGTCGATGATGTCGCCGCCCTTCATTGGCGCCTACGCCTGGATTTTGCTGTTCGGCCGGGGCGGCATGGTCACCTTGTGGGGCCAGTCGCTGGGCATCTCCATGCCGACCATTTACGGGCCCTACGGCATCATGCTGGCCAGCGCGCTAGGCTTGTACCCGGTGGTTTTTCTGGTGGTGGGCAGTGCACTGGCGCGCTTGGACGGCGCACTCGAAGAAGCCGCCGCCAGCCTGGGCAAAAAGCCCTGGGGCGTGTTTTATTCCGTCACCCTGCCCTTGTTACGCCCTGCCCTGATCACGGCCGGTATGCTGGTTTTTTTGGGCACCATCGCCGACTTCGGGCTGGCCAATTTGCTGGGCGAAGGCGAGCGCTTCCCAGTGTTGGCCACGCTGGCTTATGACCTTTACCTGAGCGAAATCGGCAGCGAGCCGGGCATGGCCGCCACCACCAGCATGGTGCTGGTGCTGGTGGCGCTGACGGTGGTGACACTGGGCAAGCGCGCCTCGCAAGCCAGCAGGGTGGCCAACGACGGTGGCAAGCCCATGGCGCCCGGGCTGTTGCAAAGTGGTTCGGCCAGGGCCATTGCAGCCCTGGGTTTTGCTACCGTGCTGTTCGCCAACCTGCCCCTGCTGGTGGTGCTGGTGTCCTCGTTCATGCAGATCAAAGGCGCGGTGTTTCAGCCGGTTTTCACGCTGGTGAATTACCACAACGGTTTTAACCTGATCGGCAACGCCATCTGGAACAGCTTTGTGTTTGCCGGCTGCGCGCTGGTGCTGGCCACCCTCGCCGGCGTGCTGGTGGGCTATGTGGTGACACGGCGCCAGAGCGCAGACAGCAAGCTGCTGGACTTTTTGGTGATGATCCCTTTTGTTGTGCCGGGCAC
>JBIKHX010000154.1:0-5272 GCA_044361945.1 Polaromonas sp.
GCCAACCTGATGCCCAATGTCAGCGGCTTGAAGGGCCCGTTCGGTTGCCTGAACAAGGCGCGTTACGGCATTGCCTGGGGCGCTTTGGGTGCGGCCGAAGACTGCTGGCTGCGGACCCGCCAGTACACCATGGACCGCCAACAGTTCGGCCGACCGCTCGCGCAAAACCAGCTGATCCAGAAAAAACTCGCCGACATGCAAACCGAGATCGCTCTCGGCCTGCAAGCCTGCCTGCGCGTGGGTCGCCTGATGGACGAAGGCCAGGCCGCGCCCGAAATGATCTCGATGATCAAGCGTAACTCCTGCGGCAAGTCGCTAGACATTGCCCGCATGGCGCGCGACATGCACGGCGGCAACGGCATTCATGACGAATACCACGTGATCCGCCACATGATCAACCTGGAAACCGTCAACACCTACGAAGGCACGCACGATGTGCATGCGTTGATACTAGGCAGGGCGCAAACCGGGCTGCAGGCTTTTTATTGAGACCAGGGCTCTTACAAAAGCCCCAGCAGTCCAAAGTAAGTGACCACTGCGGCAATAAGCACCCGCAAGGGATGGCTTGATCGCTCTGAGATGGGGTGCTACATTACTAACCAATCAGTCAGTAATAAAGCCCGATCTGCCGCATGCCGCTTTCTCAATTTTGCTCTGAGCCTGGTGCCACAGCGCTGCCCAAGCGGGCCAGGCGCAAAGAAGCGCGCCCGGGTGAACTCCTTGACGCTGCTCTCGACCTCTTTGTAGAAAAAGGCTTTGCCGGCACCCGCATGGAAGAAGTGGCCGAGCGTGCCGGCGTCTCCAAAGGCACGGTATTTTTGTATTTCCCCAGCAAAGAAGATCTTTTCAAGGCGGTGGTCCGGCACAACATCTCGGGTCAATTCCCGCAGTGGAATGCTGAGTTTGAGAGCTTTCAAGGCAGCAGCGCCGACATGCTGCGCTATTGCATGCAAACCTGGTGGGACCGGGTGGGCGCCACCAAGGCCTCGGGCATCAGCAAACTGATGATCAGTGAAGGCCGCAACTTTCCCGAGATTGCAGCCTTCTACCAGCTTGAAGTTGTCACGCCCGGCCACAAGCTCATCCAACGGGTGCTGCAACGTGGCATTGACCAGGGCGAATTCCGCGCCATCGATGTGGACCAGGCCGTTTACGGGGTCATTGCGTCCATGGTATTTTTAATCCTCTCGAAGCATTCGATAGGAATGTGTTTGAAAGATGACATGACCCTCGACCCCCATGCCTACATTGCTTGTCAGGCCGGTATTTTTGCGCATGGTTTATCGCTTGACACCAGCCCAGAGGCCCCGTGCGCAGACACACCAAGCCAGGCAGGCCTTCAATGAAGCGCACGCTAGGCTGGGTCTTTGCGGCCCTTGTTGTGCTGGCGATTGCCTTGGCCTTGGGGCGCGCCTACACAGCGCGCAATGCATCTGCCCCGGCGCTTGCAGCTTCGCCGGTCGCCGGCCAGATCGAGTTAGCAGCCACCGATGTGATGTCGATCCAACTCATGGACATCACCCAGGGCCTGCGTGTGACGGGCGTGCTCAAGGCCGTGAACTCAGCGCTTGTCAAAGCGCGCGTTGCCGGCGAGTTGCAAATGCTGAGTGTGCGCGAGGGCGACACGGTCACGGCCGGTCAGGTGCTCGCCCAAATAGACCCCCGTGAATTTCAAGCCAGACTGCAGCAAGCGCAACAACAGGCTGATGCCGCGCTGGCCCAGATCGATATCGCTCAACGCCAGTTCGCCAACAACAAGGCCCTGGTCGACCAGGGCTTCATTTCTAAAACAGCGCTGGACACTTCGCTGGCCAACTTGCAGGCGGCGCAGGCTACGCACCGGGCTGCACTGGCTTTCGCAGACATTGTTCGTCAATCGCTGAACGACACCGTGCTCAAAGCCCCGATCGCCGGCCAGATCTCGCAGCGCCTGGCGCAACCGGGTGAGCGGGTCGGCGTCGATGCCCGCATTCTTGAAATTGTGGACCTGCGCCAGATCGAACTCGAGTCCAACTTACCCTCTGTGGACGCCTCCAAAGTCAAGCTGGGCCAGCTGGCCCAACTGCGCGTAGAAGGCGCTGAGGGTCGGGTCACCGCGCGTTTAGTACGGGTCAATCCCAGCGCGCAACTGGGCACACGCACCTTTGTGATTTACCTGAAAATTGAGCAGCCTGCAGGGCAGAAACTGGCGCTTCGCCAGGGACTTTTTGCGGAAGGATTGCTGAACGCCAGTAGCACGCGCGTGCTGGCCGTGCCGCTCAAGAGCGTGCGGACGGACCAGGTCCTGCCTTTTGTGCAACTGGTCCGTGAGGGCAAGGTACATCACCAAACCGTGACGCTGGGCCTGCGGGGCATGGCGGACTCTGAGGAAATGGTGGCCGTAGAGGGCTTGCGTGAGGGCGACCTGCTGATCAAAGGTGCGACCGGCCTGCTGCGCCAAGGCAGCAAGGTGCTGTTCACGCCCAATACGCCAGCGCCCGCCGCAGCGACCCCGCCGGCTGCAGCCGGCGCCGCACGCTGAGCCGCACGCCATGTGGTTCACCCGCGTCAGCCTGCAAAACCCTGTTTTTGCCACCATGGCCATGCTGGCCATTGTGGTGCTGGGCCTGTTTTCGTACCAACGCCTGAAAGTTGACCAGTTTCCGAACATCGATTTTCCGGTGGTTGTGGTCACCACCGAGTACCCGGGTGCGTCGCCGGAAATTATTGAAAGTGAAATCAGTCAGAAAATTGAAGAAGGCGTCAATGCCATCGCCGGCATCAGCAGCCTGATCTCGCGCAGCTACGAAGGGCAATCGGTCGTTGTCATCGAGTTTCAGCTGTATGTGGACGGCCGCAAGGCCGCCGAAGACGTGCGCGAAAAAGTCGCTGCATTGCGCCCGAGTCTGCGTGCAGAAGTCAAAGAGCCACGGGTTCTGCGCTTTGACCCTGCCAGCCGGGCTGTCTGGTCCGTGGCTGTGCTGCCCGACGCTGCGGCAGACCCGGCGGGCCCTCAATCTGTGCAGATGACCAACTGGGCGGACCAGGTGCTCAAGAAACGGCTCGAAAATGTGCGGGGCGTGGGCTCCATCACGCTGGTGGGCGGTACCAAGCGAGAAATCAACATTTACCTGGACACGCAAGCCATGGCCAGCATGGGCGTCAGCGCGGAGCAGGTCGTCAATGCGGTGCGTACTGAAAACCAGGACTTGCCCTTAGGCGCTATCCGCTCGCTGTCGCAAGAGCGCGTACTCAAGATAGATGCCCGCATCAAGCGGCCGGAAGATTTCGGAAAAATCATCGTCGCGCGTCGCAACGGCGTTGCCATCACCCTGGACCGGATAGCCAACGTGCGCGACGGCGCCCAAGAAGTCGACTCCCTGGCGCTGCGCAACGGCCAGCGCACATTGCTGTTGAACGTGCAAAAAGCCCAGGACGAAAACACCATCACGGTGGTCGATGGCCTGAACAAAGCCCTGGCTGAAATCCGCACGCAGTTGCCACCCGGCGTGCGGCTGGAGCCGGTGACCGACAACTCCAGGCCGATCCGTGTCGGCGTGGACAACGTACGCCGCACCTTGATAGAAGGCGCTTTGCTGACGGTGCTGATCGTCTTTTTGTTTCTCAATTCCTGGCGCTCGACCGTGATCACCGGGCTGACGCTGCCGATCTCCATCATCGGTACTTTTTTGTTCATGAACCTGTTCGGCTTCACCATCAACATGATCACGCTGATGGCGCTGAGCCTGTGCGTGGGCCTGCTGATTGACGACGCCATCGTGGTGCGCGAGAACATCGTGCGCCATGTCCAAATGGGAAAAAGCGCTTTTCGTGCGTCGATGGACGGCACCTCCGAAATCGGCCTGGCCGTGCTGGCCACTACCTTTTCTATCGTGGCGGTGTTTTTGCCCATCGGTTTCATGGGCGGCATCATCGGCAAGTTTTTCCATGAGTTCGGCATCACCATCGTGGCCGCTGTGCTGATTTCGATGTTCGTCAGCTTCACGCTGGACCCCATGCTCTCTTCGATCTGGCACGACCCCAGCATCAAGCCCAAGGGCGCCAGCCCTACCCCCCCCACTATGTATGACCGCAGCATAGGCCGCGTGACAGGCTGGTTTGATCGCGCCACCGAATCTATGGCCGGCATTTACCAGCGGATCTTGCGCTGGGCGCTGTTTCACAAATTGAGCACGCTGGCACTGGCGCTGATTATTTTTGTCAGCAGTATTTTCATGGTGCCGCTGCTCGGCACAGAGTTTGTGCCCAAGGCCGATTTTTCCGAAACTTCACTGACCTTCTACACCCCGGTAGGTTCTTCGCTCGAAGCCACCGAGGCCAAGGCCAAGCAGGTCGATGCCATCGTGCGCAGTTATCCGGAAGTGAGCTACACCCTGGCCACCATCAATACCGGCAACGCTCAAGGAAAGATGTACGCCAGCCTTTACATCCGGCTGGTTGATCGCAAGTCGCGCCAGCGCAGCGCCGACGACATAGCAGCCGCATTGCGCCAGCGGCTCCAGCAGGTGCCGGGCATCACCGTCACGCATGCCGGCTTGCTTGACAGTGTGGGCGGTAACAAACAAATCGAGTTTTCCTTGCAAGGCCCGGATTTCAAGGAACTCGAACGGCTGTCCAAGTTGGTGACGGCCAAAATCGTCACGATCCCCGGTCTGGTGGACCTGGACTCCAGCATCAAGCCGGACAAACCCACTTTCGAAATCGAAGTGCGCCCTCAGGCCGCCTCCGATCTGGGCTTTTCCGTGGCGCAACTTGCCAGCACCCTGCGCACGCTGGTGGCCGGGCAGACCGTAGGCAACTGGCGCGCACCCAATGACCAAACCTATGACGTGAATGTGCGGCTGGACCCGGATGCACGCAATGCGCCCTCCGACCTGGAGCGTCTGCCGCTGGCAATCATTTCTCCCAGCGATGGCACTGTTCGCTATGCGCGGCTGAACCAGCTTGCCAGCATCAAGGCCGGGGTGGGCCCCAACCAGATCAACCGGCGCGACCTCAGTCGTGAAGTGGCGATCAATGCCAACGTCTACCAGCGCGCTAGCGGTGAGGTTTCCAAAGATATTCGCGCCGCACTGGACGGCATCAACTTCCCGCCGGGCTACCGCTATCAGTTCGGCGGCTCCACCAAGAGCATGGCCGAATCCTTTGACTACGCCATTAACGCCCTGGTGCTGGCCGTGCTCTTCATTTACATGATTCTGGCCAGCCAGTTCAAAAGCTTTTTGCAACCGCTGGCGCTCATGACCGCGCTGCCGCTGACGCTGATTGGCGT